>MSYE01000001.1 GCA_002176905.1 bacterium F11
GCGTACAATCGTGCTCTCATTGAGCTTGATCAGAGAAAATAAAAAACGCGTTTGAAAAATATCATATAATAAGGATGAAGTTTCCTCTTATTCGCTCCGACTTACCACAACCAGTCTGGCGCCTAAGAAATCACCTCTAAAAATAAATATGTAATTTACACTTAAGGGAGAGATTTATGTCAAAAGCACACACATTATGGTTTACAGGACTTTCAGGATCTGGGAAGTCCACTCTTTCTGTTTTGGTGGCAGAAGAATTAAGAAAGAGAGGTCAAAATGTTGAGATTCTAGATGGAGATGAAGTTCGCACCAATTTGAGCAAGGGACTGGGTTTTAGCAAGGAAGACCGCGACACCAACATCAAACGGATAGGATATGTATGCAAATTGCTTACCCGAAATGGCGTTTGGGCTATCTCGGCTGCTATCTCTCCTTATCGAGAAATTCGAGATTTCAATCGAGATCAAGTGAAGAAATTTATCGAAATCTATGTTGAATGTACCATTGAGAAATTAACAGAACGAGACGTAAAAGGTCTTTACAAAAAAGCCTTGGCTGGGGAGATAAAAAACTTTACTGGGATCTCCGATCCCTATGAGCCTCCCCTCAATCCTGAGATTACTGTCAATTCTGGGACAGAGTCCGTGGAGGAGAGTTTTAACAAGATCATCAATTATCTTGAGGCCAGGAATTTTATCCCTTCGTCACCGGTCACTGCATAATTCGTGATTGACCTTCAAATCCACACAACTGATTCTGATGGCACCTGGACGTATGAGCAGGTATTGGATCACTGTGTGGGAATGGGACTGAGTGCTTTTGCTATCACCGATCATGATACCATCAACCGTCGGGATCAGTTGAAAGCCTGGGGACAAGGAAAAGCATGCTTGGCCATCCCCGGTATTGAGCTCAGCACCCGAGAAAACGATCAAACTGTTCACCTTCTGGGATATTTTCTTGATGGTTCAACGGATCTTCTGCAAAAAAAATTGGATATCCTCAGAGAAGCCCGCTTTGACAGAAACGGTAAAATTATTCGAAAGCTTCAAGAGCTGGGGTATTCCATTACCGAAGAAGAGGTCAAAAGGGTTGCGGGAAAAGGCATCATCGGACGTCCCCATATTGCACGGTTACTTCTTCAGAAAGGGTATATAAAATCGATCAAGGAGGCTTTTGACCGATTTTTGGGTGTAAAGGGACGGGCCTATTTCCCCAAGGAGGAATTACCTCTTAAGGAAGGAATTGAACTCTTGCACCGAACCGGTGCCGTGACGTCTGTGGCTCATCCCCTCCTATTGAATAGAGGTTTTGAGAGAATGGAGGATTCCATAAAATTGTGGGCCTCTTGGAATCTGGATGGGTTGGAAGGAATCTATCCCAGTTACTCCCTTATGCAAACCACTTTTGTTCATCGTATGACAACCAAATATAATTTGATTGTGACAGGGGGGTCTGATTTTCATGGGGACAACAAACCGGATATTAAAATTGGAGTGGGAACAGGAGATTTGAATGTTCCTGACGAGCTTCTTGAACCCCTACTCGCCAAGCGGGATGAGATCTCAAAATCGATAGGAGTGAAACAGTCGTAACATGGCTCAACATAAAGAGACAATTAATTTTGAAAAACTTAATGAGAAATTTGAAAGGTCTTCTCCTCAGGAGATCCTGGAATGGGCACTTAAGACCTATCAATCCCGAATTGGGCTGACGTCCTCCTTTGGTGCCCAGAGTGCGGCTCTCCTGCATATGGCTACCCAAATTGATCCCCATCTTCCCATCCTTTTTATTGATACCGGATTCCTTTTTAAAGAAACCTATGAGTTTGTAAAAGATCTTCAAAAGAGGATGAACCTTAATTTAAAGGTATTTCGTCCGACTGAGACAGATATTCAAGAGATTAGACGGCGTCTTGATAATAAGGAGCCTCAATGTTGCGATGACGCCAAAGTCGCCCAAATGAAAAGGGCCCTCGAAGGGTTTGATGCCTGGATTGCTGGCCTTCGGCGAAACCAATCGGCCACTCGAAAAGATGTGAAAATCATTGAGCAATATGGCGATGGTTTAGTAAAAGTACATCCAGTGGCCAATTGGGCATCAAAGGATGTGCAGAATTACATGGTCACTAACAATTTGCCCTTCCACCCACTTTGGGAGAAAGGGTATAAAAGTATCGGGTGTGAGCCCTGCACACGAAAGCCAACCGATTCAGCAGATGACAGAAGTGGTCGGTGGGCTGGACAAAACAAGACAGAATGTGGGATTCATACTTTTCTTGAAAAGAAGGACGCATAAATTAAAATCCGAAGGAGATTACCATGGGAAGTTTGATTGGGAAGTTCATTAATGTTTGGTTACATCCGTGGGCAAGCATGAAAGCCGTTAAAGAAGAAGGAGAAGAAGCCAGAATTACATCAGCGATGCTCTTCATTATAGTGATGGGCCTTGTAAGTGGGTGTATCACCACCATCATGGGATATGTTTTTCCACCCGAATTACCAGCAGGGGCACCAAGAATTCCTCAATGGGTGTCGATACCTTTGACGCCTGTTGTGTCTTTTATCTTGAGTTTTCCCGGTGCGGCTATTCTTTGGGGCGGTTCTCTTGGCAGCCGGAACAAAGGGAAAACGGTATTGTCTTCCCAACTCCCGCATCATGATTCACCAACCGCTTATTTATGGGCATGGTATATCAGGGCCAGTCACTGAC
>MSYE01000002.1 GCA_002176905.1 bacterium F11
CAATTAAGATATCCCTTGCAAGAACTCTTCCCTCGGACCAGTTGTCTCTGGCCAAATGAGGCTCATCCACGGTGTAAATGATGGCGGAGAGAACCAGTGCAATCAGTCCAATGAGGACAAGCCATTTCCCCTGAAAAACAAAGGAGGGATCGAGCATCTCAAGTTGATTGAAGAAGAGTTGAATGGGCGATTGGCCATCTTTTGTATAGAAGAAAGAGAAGGGAACCACCAACAAAATGAGCCGTGGAAACCAATGGGCCCACTCAAACCAATATTGGAAGATGGATTCCAAATTGTGTCTCTTAGCAAAGCTTTTAATATGATGAACAAATTCTTTTTCATCCATTTCAAGAGGTTCATGGACACCAAGATCACTTAAGATGCGATCAATTTCTGTGACCTGATCGTGAGAGAGTGGTTCATTAGCGTCGCTATCTGCTAGGACGCGACGAATTTTCTCCGCATAATGGGAGTAGAACATAATGTTTCGAGCATAAATATGCGAGTCAACTTCTGGTGGAGTGGAGTTAAGCTGGCGTCGAAATACCTCACCAACACGCCTGGCCCAGGTATCTAACATCATTAATACTTCAGGATCGAGATTGGGATTGTTGTAATTTGGATGAGTAAGTGTTGGGGCCATTTCTGCTGCCAGAACACGATGGAGAGAATCGCGTTCCAATTCCCAATCTTCAAATTCGATATGGGGACCCTGCGGTGTATATTGGCCATTTGGCTCATATTGGGTCCAGTCCTCTCTGAGTTGACCATGTATTTGTTGTCGTCTGAAATATTCCAAGGTAAGAAGATGAATCATTTGGATACCAGATAAAAACTGAGTTTCAGCTGTTCCGATATACCCTTCACCTGGTCCGAGCGTGTATCCTTGGTCTTTGTCATTCGGAGATCCTTTGGTATAGATGGTTTCAAATTGGCTGGGGGTTGCTTCTCCCCAAACACCCGAATCTCCATTAGAACGCTGGATTTGAAAGGTTCCCACCACCCGTTTTTTCCAGCGGTCCCAATGGGCGCTCACCAGTTCTCGGTCGAAAATTTCCCATCGGCGTGATTTTAAAACCATGTTGGAATAGATCCAGAAACGACCTGCCCACCGGTAAGTATTAAAAACTTGAAAGGTGGGATAGAGCCAAACCGCACACAGACTCAATCCCGATGCATTGGCGCCAACAAGGGTGATGATGGTGACGATGGGCACAATCATGAGGGCGAGGGTGACCATATCTCGCAAACGGGTTGGCAGGAAGGGAATTTTGCGGGATTCATCCAGATGGGTCCACGCGCGAACAGCCATAATCGCCATAAGAGCGATAAAGGTGTAGTCTGAGCGCGGCAGAATCACAACGACCAAAATCAAGCCAATAATTTCCCGAATAAGATTTCTTCGTTGGATTCTCAAAATGGCAGGAGCCTGATCCGATATTTTATGAACAGTCCCCACCGTAATTTGATAGTTGGGATCTAACCGTGACCAGGCTGTGATGGCCAAAACAACAATGGCCGCAATCCCAATGTATTGAGATTGTCGTTCCACGTTAATTAATATCAACGAAGCAAAGGCAAGAAAGTCGAGGAGGAACATGAAAAATTGAAAAAGAGCTCCTTTCAGCACCTTTGCCTTTTTATCTTTTTCTTCCTTATCTCCTTTTTTATCTTTTTTGATTAAAGAGAAGATCCGCATCACCATCATAGCCAACAACGCCGGACCAAAAGCCAAGAGAGCATAAAAGGGAGATATGGTTTTTCTGGGGGTGTAATCAACCCGACTATAATCTATGTTTGTGTTATGGATGGGCGGTATGATTTGGTTGTGTTCAACAGGAGCGGGCCATAGCTCAGAGGGTCCCAATGTGTCCTCGCCTCCTTGTTCCTCTAACAGGTTTGTCCTTTCATTTTCTGCGGCCGGTGTTGGTGTCCGGGTTGGAGTGGGGTGTAAAATTCTTTGATCTTCCATCAATTGGTAAGCGGCCCAATGGCCAGGGGCGGACCAAGCGAATTCCCCATCTTTTCTGTTTACATAATTGATCCAGCCATCTCCGGTCATGATGCCATAGGGCGCTTTCTGCGGATCGATACCAGCCATATCGTTAATAAGACCGGTTTTTTGGTTTAAGAAACCGCGGAGGCTTCTTTTGGCAAATTGGACACCCTCATCATAATACACTTCATTGGAGAGGATCCCGAGTTCGGCTGTTGCCTCAGAAAAATAGACCTGTCCCTCGTATCGGGCCAATTTTTGATTGGAAATATCCAAACCAGAGGCAACTGTTCCATCTTCCATTTCGGTTCGATTACCAAACGTGAGAATGTTGTTCTTAATCCATTTCCGAGCGGTTTCCACCTCTTTTTTGGAAAGGTATCCATCGCTACTTGCGATGGTGAGGTAGGCATCAATCGCGGCATTGCTGGAACGGGAGCTGGCACTTTGACTGGGGACAACAACATAGGGTTGATCTTTTCCCTCCATTCCCGTTTCAGATACCCCGGTAATCCACCGTTGTTCCCTCCAATGGATGGGGGCGCGTCCTTCTTCGTGTTCGACAATTGGAAAGACAACTGAACCAAACCACGATTTCAAATTTCCCAGAGCAACGATACATTCCTTATGTAGTTTTAGATATTCAGTTGACGTTCTATTACGTCTTATAAATTCCCTCTCCATTAATAATTTCATCTCAGTGAGCAATTTGAGAG
>MSYE01000003.1 GCA_002176905.1 bacterium F11
GAATGGAAGAGACTCTTTTGGCAATCTGGTGCCAACTGGAATTTATTTTATAGAAGTAGATGGATATGGCACTAGGTATGAAGTTGAGATTACCGTGATAAACACCCCTGCGAATCAAGTTGCTCTATTTGATGCTCAAAATAGTTTAGGGAAGTTTTTTAATAAGGTTAAATCCCCCGACCTTCCAATGCTCATTGCCTATAATGTCTCATCAGCAGATTCCGTTAACTTAAATGTTTACGATCTATTGGGGCAGCAGGTTCGCTCCTTAAATGCTCCCTCTAATGTGGGAGATCACACCGTTGAGTGGGATGGGAAAAATGACGATGGAAAGGACGTGGCCTCTGATGTGTATCTGGTGGTTCTTAAAGTAGGTAACAATATTTCAAAAAGAAAAGTAGCGATTCTTCGATAACCCTTCCGACTGATTTCTTTCCTTAATTGTTCAGTAACTTGTTTCACAAATTATCTGATTTATTGAATTGTTTCATCAGCGATTGGCGTATTCTTAAATAGAAGGTGAATAGAGAAAATGAGAAACCAGGCCTGAGAATTTGGATTTTCCAAATCTCAGGCCTGGTTTTATTTAAGATGGGATTACTCCATGTCTCCGCCAAACCGTGATTCTTGATCTTAAATTGCCTGGGCTAAACGGTTTGCGAATTTGTCGGTTGATAAAACGGGACTGGAATATGAAAGCCACAAAAGTTTTGGCTCTGACCGCATACCAGCCGGAAAAAGCCAGGAAATTATTCATTAATGCTGGGGCTGATGGTTTTGATTCTAAACCTTTTGATAATCAGTAATTTGCTCGTATTTTGTTGTCTTGGAAAAATCAATAACTCCCTCCTCCTTCAATAATTGGAATCCAACGGAAACATAAGAACCAGTAGCCTCCTTCTCTCCCCAAAAAGTAAACTGCGTTATTGAGCCAATAATCAGTCTTGTTTGGCCTAATTCTATATATGAAATATCTACGCCTAAAATTGTTCCTGCTAATTATAGGGATTCCTCTCTGCCTTTTTGGACAAGAGGAACCCAAGTCTCCAATTATTGAGCGCATTGAGATCGTTGGGCATGAAGATATTCCCCTGTCGGATATACAGAAAATTCTTCCGTTCAAAACTGAAGATTCTTTTGTGCGGAATCAATTGAAAGTTGCGAAAGATATGATTTCGTCGCTTTATCGAAGTCGAGGTTATCTTGACTCAAAGGCTGATGTTAGTTTTTCTGAAACTAACGGTATTGTTGCAGTTGTTATTGAAATTGATGAGGGGCCTTGTTATCACTTTTCGGAAACGAAGGTAACTGGTTTATCAAGTGTTCGTATGTTTGTGGTTCTGCGCGAATTAACCTACAAAAAAGGGGATCCTTATCAACCAGCTCGATTATTCAAAACCCAAGGACGATTGTATCGAACCGGGTTATTTAAAGATGTCAGCATAAAAATGTCTACGACCTCCGCCAAGATGGTCGATATTCTCATTCATGTCAATCAACAACCCATGAAGTGGATCAAGGCTGGGGTGGGATTTGGTTCTGAAGAAAAAGAAAGGCTTTCTCTCATATTAGCCCACAATAATTTTCTTAGAAGAGCTTACAAACTAGAACTTTTAAATACATTGTCCCGTATTTGGCTGGAATCCAGGCTTGATTTCACGAATCGATATCTATTTGGGACGCCCACAGAATTTCAAGCGGTCACGGGATGGAGGAAAGAAACTCGTGAAGGGTATGATCTGGAACGTGTGACGGGCCTGGTCAATTTTGGTCGCATGTTGAAGTATCAATTGAGGGGAGCTCTTCGTTATCGCCTTGAACGAAACGTTACCTTTAATGTCAATCCCAGCATTGCTTTAACGACCCCAGAGAAATCTTCTGCTCGATCGGGTGGCGTAGCTTTAAACCAAGATACCACTGATAACTTTTTCTTCCCCAATAAGGGGACACGGGTTGGACTTCAATTTGACCACACTGGGGGTCTCTTTGCCGGTGATCAGGATTTTAATAAGGCCTTATTCGATGGAAGCGTGTATCAGGCGGTTCTGGAAAAAAGTGTCCTTGTTTTTCATGTGAGAACGGGTGCCGTAAAACCATTTGGGGCATCGGAAGCCGTGCCTATTTATGACCGTTTTTTCTATGGGGGTGCTAACTCCGTTAGAGGGTATAAGGAGCGTGGTGTTGGGCCAAAAGATAATACTGGGGCACCCCTTGGTGGAAATTGGATGCTGGGCTCAAGTATGGAATTCCGGTTCCCCATTTGGAAAAAATGGAAAGGGGCGACGTTTATCGACGGAGGCCAGGTTTCTCCGAAAGCGAGTGAAGTCGGCCCCTCTGATTGGAAATATGGATCAGGAATCGGAATACGGTATAAAACACCGGTAGGCCCTATCCGGCTTGATTATGGTTATAAATTGAATCCGGATTTAGATGACAAAGACCGATGGCGAATACATTTCACACTCGGAGAACCATTTTGAGCTTCTTTAAGAACCTAACATGGCAGACTTTGATTAAAAGCTTTTTGCTTTTGACCAGCCTTGTGGTCATCGGTGGCTTCCTTCTTATTGCTGCCTTGATTATGACGCCAGGGACATTTTTCAAACCACTCATTCACCTGTTGTCAGAAAAATCAAATCTTAATCTGACGGTGGAAAATGTGCGGGGAAATCTTTTACGTGGACTA
>MSYE01000004.1 GCA_002176905.1 bacterium F11
CCTCTGTTCCTGGGGGGAGGTTGATTTGGATCGAGGAAGCGTTTTCTCGATAAAAAATAAACCTCTTATTGTCTGGCGATCGCAGGGCATACCCGTTGGTCAGCGCATTCGCGCGCATCATTTCTTTACCAAATCGCTGATGGTCAAAAAAGAAAACAGAGTATGTCTTGATCCATTCGGGATTCGGATACGGGAACGACATACCATTTGTCAACACAGTTCCATTTGAAGATCGCAGATTACCCCAAATGTTTGACACACCACCGGCCATCGTGGAGTGCCACAACCCGCGGCGCGTCATTTCCGGTGTATAGTCCTTTGTACGATTTCGTATGCGAAAACGGTCCTCTGACATGACGGGCTGGCCCGACACGGCTATCATTGCGGCCACGTAGACATCGTAGTCCGGTTTATGGTGTTCATAGCTGGAGTAGTCCAGCGGCTCATTCCAACTCACGTACGCCGAATGGTTTGTGCCGCTATTGGGTCCGACCGGCCTTCCTCCCAGATAATGGGACCACCCCATGCGGTCATGCATATAGTCGCGCCACACCTGAAGCTCGTTGGCGGAAACCCATTCATCGAGGTCGAAACCGTACCCCATGCTCCAACCTGGGATGGGCCCAAGACGTGCGGCCATGTATCGCTGCAATCGCCGGTCTGTCACACCGTTTTTACCTCCCGTTAACTGCATCGGCGTCTGATAGCGCTGCTGATCTCCCCACGGCCAGATATGCACCACTCCACCCGCCTCGTGTGTTCTTGTAATCAGCAACTCAAGGGCCTCAAAGGTGCGGGGGTCGGGATTCGTCATACTGCTGGTGACGGGGTGGCTGGCATCCATGTCGAACCAGTTTCCGCCGACATGGGGCACGTGAAATCCTGTAAACCCGTGTTCAAAAATGAATGTTTGAATATCGGCCTGAACTTGTGCTGGGTCGTTGAAGTAGTCGTCTGGTTCCAAGAGATACATTACCAACTGCGGCACGAAGGCTTCCACTTGGCCGTCGTTCCCCTTGGAGCGGACCCACTTGGTGCCATCGGTTCCTTGGTATTGGCCCATAAACCCATACGTCTCTGAATCAGGATTCGCGTTGATTGTCACGGTTCCTGTGTGCCCATCCAGCTCCCGATCCGCGCTTTGTGTCGTCAACGTCCATTCGCCTGTTCGGGTTCCTGAGAAGCGGAACTTCCAAGTGTCGTCTCCATCGAAGAACATCTCTGACGTTCGGGTTTCGCCGCTTTGGGTGTGAATAAAAGTTGCGCTGGCCACGAGGTCATAGGGATTTCCAGTGTAAGAATCGTTGGTCAAACTCCATTCCAGATACGGCGCCCACATCGTTCCGGTTTTATCCATGGATGGATCGTGTGATGGTAAGTTTTTCACCGCAATGGCCCAGTCCGAGCGAGACGGCAGGTTGATCGTTTGATCGGTTGCCGAAACTTGGCCTAAGTCTATCTCTTCGTACTCGGGAGTCGTGTTTACGGCCACGGCGTGCATGGAACCGGAAGCAGCCGAAAGGTTCATTCGGATTGATGAAGTATCCTCTTTGTAGAACACGATTTCCTCGAGATCGGGTGTTGCCAGCGCATAACCATCGGTGAGGGTGTTGTTAGGTTCCATGTCCAATAGGAAGCGGTCTTTCCAGAAGTCCCTGACGCAGCGAAGTTGCTCAGGATTGGGATAAGGATAAGGGCTGCTGGAATAGAAGCCATAAAAGCCACCCATACCGCCTGCCATGGTTTGCCACCACAAAAGCCGTCTGGTCCCATCCATATCAAGGTTAAAACCGGAACGCAGATAACTGTGGCGTTCCTCATAGAAGTGTGGGCGAGTCAGATCACTGTTTATATCCTCGATCACTTCCGTATAATTTTGCGGGCCTCCCCTTGTTGTAGTCAGGTCCACGCTGCGGCCAAAGCCATCATAGGAGTTAAGATTGTTGGGTGTTTGTGCAAAGCGATGGCCTCTGGCTGCCAGTAGGTGATCCCAGCCCATATGCGCATGCATGTAATCAGCCCAAGAATCAAGCTGACTCCCATTTACCCACTCATGCAGATCGAATCCATAGCCGATGGTCCAGCCAGGAAGCGGCCCAAGCCGTGCTGCGATGTAGCGCTGAACACGACGGTCAGGAATACCATTAATGCCGCCAGCGCCACGGGGTGTTTGTTTCCGGCTTTCGTCTCCCCAGGCCCAAATGTGAACGCGCATGCCCTCGGCGTGAGCCGCGGTGATCATGTCTTCCAGAATTTCAAAGCTCGCCGGGTCGGGATCGACGCTGGTATGCTCATCCCACCTTATCGTTCCACGCTTGAACCAGCTGTTATACACACTGACATAAACAATCTCAAAACCGAGCTGCTTTGCGTCATTAAGCCGAGCCTCAACCACCGCAGGGTCTGCGAAGTCGCTAAGGTGATTGATGCCAAATAGCCGGCAGTTCATATAAACATTAAAGCGATACGCTTCGAGCTGATTCTCGCCTGTCTGCACAGCGAATTTGTTGCCTTGATGGGTTAAAAAGCCGGTGATTTTAGGTTCGGAATTCGAATTGATCAATATCGTGCCGAAATGTCCATCCAGGTCGGCGTCCAAGCTCGAGGTGCTAAACGTCCATTCACCTGTGC
>MSYE01000005.1 GCA_002176905.1 bacterium F11
GATCTGGGGGTCCAACCGGGGGTTCGTCTGGGGGATTTGTTGTTGGTTGTTGCGTGGTGGGAGGCCGAGTAGGTGGTGGATCCGTAGGGTCCGTTGTCGGATTGGTTGTCGGTGGTCTTGAGCTAGGTCGTGTTGTAGGAGGTTTAGATGGTGGAGAAGAAGGAGACGACGGGCTGGGCGATGGACTAGAGGACGAGCCACTTGGACTTGAACTCGGTGAAGAACTGGGAGACGAACTTGGGGAAGAACTGGGTGAGGAAGAAGGGGAGGTTGATGGCGACGATGATGGTGATGAAGATGATGTCGGATCACAGCCACAAGCACTGACTTGTGGTAACTTGGAACACCATTCGTCTCTTTTTCCTCCTGTAATTTGAAATCCCCCATCAAAGTCACGATCCAATCCCTTTGTATCGAGTTCCAGATAGAACTTTCCTTTCTTTCTGAATTCTACATTGACAAGTTTTGATTCTTTGGATGACCACGTCCAATCGGGTAGCGAAGGGAGATTGTTTTCTCCCGGTTTCAATTCCCCAAAATTGATAACAGGTGCGCTGGGGCCCGCATATTTTCTGCCTTCACGGGGTTTCCTGGGGACAAAAACACCCAAATCCGTTTCGATATCCTCAACATAGTCAGGATCCCATTCGTATACATAAGCGTAAACATCACCATAGGGTTTTTCGTGTTGAATCCCGCCCTGGTTACAGGATACATCAAACCGAATTTTCACTTTTTTGATTTTCACCCAACATTGATTGGGATCTTTGTCAGGGTCTTGTATAAGTTCGACGGTTTTAAAATCTTTTTGTTCGACGCAGGATCCTGTAAAGTCTCCTGCTCCCGCACAAGGTTCATTGGGTTGACACCAACAAAATCCCGGTGGGGCAGGCTCCTCTTCCGAATAACCTATAGGTGGACGGGGGGTGACGGTGCAGACGCCAGAAAAGGAAAGCTGAGGCAAAAAGAATAACACGATTAAAAAGAAAGGAACCAAAAAAAATCCCCCTCCTTTTCTATTATAAAGAGTGAAATTCGAGTTTATTGACATTATTGATGTCCATTTATTTGGACTGATTTTTCAACCTAATTTCTGCCCAGTCTATCAGACCTGGTGACTATCCTCAATCACCTATTTAAGGATAGAAGAAAGGGCCTTAACAATTCCTTAAGTTCGGGTTAAAACATGGCGAAAACCGCATAATTTGGGGTTTTTATTGTAAAATAAACCCCTTCTTAACCATTTATTAAGGCAGATTTAATCCCAAATTTCTTATGATGAAAGGGTAGGTTGAGATTCCCCAAACGGGAATTTCCCTCTAATTTTCACTTTCCAATTTCACTTTTTATGAGATCAACTACTGAACGTTTAATAAGAAAATCGCTTGTATGGTTTGTGGGCGTGGGCTTTTGTTTGATGAGCCTCGTCGGGGTTCCTCTTGTGGGTTCTTGGATACCGTATGATTTGGGATGGGATCGAAAAATGGATTCTTTCACCGAACAACGGCTTCAAGAACTTTCGGAACTTGGTCTTTTGCAGACCGCCCCCAAGGGATCGGTTCGGGCCTTGTTAAAACATCAAAAGGAGACAGGTCAGTCTCTTGGTAAAATTTTGCGTGATCCAGTATGGTGTCAAAAACTGGGGCTCCAGTCTGAATCCTATAAGGCGACATGGTATATGTCAAATCCCTACGACCTTCTTCCACCTGATCTTCAGAAAAAAATTAGAGAACGATCCTATCCCTTTAGATCCCGTATTCATGTGTGGCAGTGGTGCCGCAAACAAAAGATTTCGAGAAAATGGAGGCGATCCCTCTATGCTGCCTTGATCGAAACCACCCCGCACAATTTGTGGCGGGCTTCCCAAGGCCAACGACCCTTTACCAAGAATGGCCAGTTCCTTGAACCTATTGTGGTGGATCATGGCGAAGGATATTTGGAAGTAAGAAACGGTCATATTGCAACCGATCCCGGGGTCATTCCCACCAATTCTGATGTGTTACTCTTGGTCAAGATTCAAGGTGTGGACAGAATTCTTCGTGTTAAGGCCGCTGATACGGGCGGTGCTATCAAAGGAAAGCATGTTGATTTGCCTATTACGGTGGGTCCCGAAGCCAAACTCTTACCTGATACCCGTCTCCCCAAAAACTACATTCGCAATCGTACCGTTCAGATTATCACGCCTACGACGTAACAAAATAAGATCCACAAAATCCTTTGCCTCTCATGCGCATGAGAGGGATTACCAGATTCTGATGTTTTTGGAATCTGGTGATCAGTCCAGATCAAAGGGTCGGAAGGGTTTGTCGGGTGGGCCGTCTTTTTTGGCTTTTTTGACTTCTTTTTCGAACGCGCTGGATAATTTTTTTTTGGCACCTTCAATTTCATCTTTTTTAACGGAAAACAAATCTTGTCGTCGTTTCTTGTCTTCTTCCAATTTCTTGAGGGCATTTGACATCTTGTCTTTCCCTTCCCCTTGTTGACCTTGTTCCCATTTGTCAATAATCTCACCGGTTTCGGCGTTGACTTCCATCATTCCCTTGCAAAAAGAACAGTTCACATAGATTGTTTTCCGCATGTGTTAATCCTTCACGAATCGAATTTCTTTTTCACCAGGTTTGATATATCC
>MSYE01000006.1 GCA_002176905.1 bacterium F11
ACACTTGAGTGGAGCAGCCCGGCCGGAGGGGCGGAAGAAATAGGTGGTGTTGGGGAGTAGGTTTGGAACGGTTAAGGTTGAGACGAGGACGTTGGTGGTTTTTGATGATCGAATTATTCCACTTCCATCGAAATTGGTTGAGGAGGCTTCAAGCAGGTATCCTTCGGATGAATCAAGGATGGGTGTGGGCGGAAAGGCAGCCCACTGAGTTGTTACGCTCCCAACATAAACCGTGAGGAAATCGCTTGCCAAGGGATTTATCAGCTTGGCCAAGGAAGCGGTGGACAAGATTGTTCCAAAGATGGGGGATCCTTTTTCGTTTAAGGATCCGACACGGAGGTAGTGAGTTGTGTTGGGATCCAGATTGAAAACCGTCAGGGTATTCAAACTTACACTGTTCGTGACAGAGGATCGGATGACACCGGAGCCATCAAAGTTGGTTGAGGAGGCTTCCAATTGATACCCCGTGGCGGTTTCACTCGATGGACTTACCGGAAGGGCATCCCAGGTTAAGATCATTGTGTCGGATGAAACGGTTACCAATGAGAGGTTGCTGGGCTCATTGGAAAGGGTCATCTCCACTGGCATATTTGAAGGAACCGACCAATTGGGTCTTAAGTCTGATGTCCACAATTTGAAATAGTAGCTGGTATTGGGATCCAAACTTTCCACAATTCTAAATTGGGCATTATCGGCATTAACCCCGGAAGTTGAAATGAGAATTTGAGCATTGTTGGTTGACCACGTGACACCATCCCACGTCGAATATTGAATAGCGTAGTTTCCATTAAGGGGTCTTGTGTTGGCATCATCAGGAGCAAGCCACGTAAGAAGAAGCGAGGTTGCGGTACGTGTTGAAGCTACCAAATCACCCACAACGTCTGGGGCCAATTCGTCTTCTAACGTCAATGTTTCCGTTGAACCAGCGTTGACAAAGTTTAAGGTGGTATTCCAATTGAAAGAACCCACGCGGAAGTAGTAGGTGGTCTCAGAAGTAAGTCCTTCCACCGTTAAAGTCGTTACCACATTGGAATTGGTTTCGGAAGAGAGAATGGTACCCGAGAAATCAGAAGCGGTCGAGGCATCCAATCGATAACCTTCCGCACTCCCGGTAGGTTCGCTCCAGTTGACGGTCACACTGCTTACGTAAACGGTAACAATGTTGGTAGAGACAGGAACATTGGCGAGGGTGCTGGTGGCTCCAAAATTGGTGAAATTGTTAACCTGGTTCCAATTGAAACTTCCCAATCGGAAATAATAGGTGGTATTCGGATCCAAGATGGGAGAAAGAACGGTTAATTGTGTTATCTGACCATTAAGGGTTTGGGAGGAATGAACGGTTCCCGATCCATTAAAATTGGTTGAAGATGCTTCAAGAATGTATCCTTCCGTTCCACCGGTTGGAATGTTCCATTCAACGGTGATGCTTGAGAGATAAATATTTGAGAAATCCGGAGATGAAGCGACATTGGCCCATGTGGACGTGGATCCTAGCGTCGTAAACGAAGTTGAGAGATTGTTGTGATTAACTGCTTTCACGCGGAAGTAATGGGTGGTGTTCGGATCCAACGGTGATCCCGCCCCACCTGTGCCAAAGAGGGTGGAGAGCATTTGTGTGCTTGAGCTGAAAAGAACCGTTGAAAAGTTATCGGAGGAAATTTCAACCACATACTGTGTTCCTGATGGATTGTTATCATCCCTCCATTGAACTGTGATCGAGGAGAGTGCGACGTTTGTAAAGGATGGCGTTTCCACGGTAGGAGTCTTTGCCAACGTGGAGGTTGATCCAATGACGGTGGTCTCCCCTTCCACATTGTTGTGGTTGAGGCCTTTCACACGGAAGTGGTGCGTGGTGTTCGAATCAAGTGGACTTCCTATTCCACCTGTCCCAAAAAGGGTTGAGAGGCTTGTTGTTGTTGAACTACTGAGAAGGGTTAGAAAGTTATCAGTGGAAATCTCAATAACATAAGATGTGCCAGCGGGATTGCCACCATTGGTCCATTGAACATTTATGGAGGATGATTGAACGCTGGTAAAGTTGGTTGCGGCCAATCCAGGGGCATACGTCAATGTTGCTGTTGAGTTGGCAGAGATGTAATTGGGAACATTTATCAGGTTGAGAGATCCAACACGGAAATAATAGGTGGTGTTTCCATTTAGTCCAGATACCGTTAATGTTGACAACGATACGTGGGTTGTCACGGATGAATATATGTCTCCTGTTCCATTAAAATTGGTACTACTGGCTTCAAGTCGATATCCTTCGGCTGAACTGCTCTGAGGAGAAGCAGGAAGATCAACCCAGTTTAACGTGACGCTTGTGACAAATACTTGAGCGATTTTTGGTGACGACACGGAATTGGCCAGCGTTACGGTTGAGGTCAGATTTGACTGAGAACTGTAGTTGGGAACCTCGTCGTTTGTCCATAACCTAATGTAATAGGTTGTGTTGGAATCAAGGGATAACGAAGTTGATTGAGAATCTGTGGGATTAACGCCTGATGTTGAGATTTCAACTTGGGCATTGTTGGTGCTCCAGACCACACCCGCCCAGGTGGAATACTGAATGGTGAAGGTCGAATTGTTGAGTTCACCCGACGATCCGTTGTCACC
>MSYE01000007.1 GCA_002176905.1 bacterium F11
GTTCTGCTTCCCTTTAGAATTTTTGTTCCCTGATCGGTTTCCAAAATAAATTGAGCCGTGATAGTGTTGGCTGGGTTTTCTGGAGAAGGCCGAACCACGACCGCGGGTGCATGTATTTCTTTAATGGAAGTGAGGGGGGGGGAGCGGAATGTCAATTTCCTGTTGGGCCTCAATGGCGATGAATGGATTTCTCCAATCAGTTGCTGTTTCTAATAAAACACTGTCCCGGCTAAAAAACCAACCATGGGGATTGATCGGCACGCAAAGTGGTCTGTGGTTATCTTGAATCAAATGGGCCATTCGTTGCCAATCCGATAAACCGAGTGTCGGGAATTTGGGTATTTTTGAGTTCCGAACAGTGAATTTTAGCCATCCGGTGATGGCAAACCAGAGTAGGATGGCCAATAGCGGACGCCATCGAACAGGAATTTTATGAAGTTTGGTGGGCCATCGACTCTCAGACCACTGGCCAATGAGAGTGGCCACGATGAGAATGCTGGAAAAAAACATGATAATGTTCCAGCGATAGATGATCGCACGAAACGCCCGTTCCATCTCGATATTCCAGTAGACGGAAAGTGTCAGGCAATTGATGAATACATTGCAAAATATGACAGACAAACCAGTCCATATCAGCCATTGAGGTTTGTTTTGGCGGCGTGGAAGTAGAATGGCCACCATGGTAATAATCCACCCACCCAGTAATCCGTATATAATGGCCGCACCCCAGTCGAAGACATTTTTACCGATTAAAGGACCGAAAATAAACTGGCCGGTCTGAATGAAGAAGAAAAAGCCCCCGGCTATCAGGTTTTGGAAAAGATTGTAATCAGCTGAGCGGTTGTTCGCCAGTGTGCCGCCAGCGGCGCTCAAGAGTAAGCGGAGTAATTGAATACCTATCAAGAGAGCTGTGATCCCAAAGAAGGCCCGGATCCGGAAGCTTTTCTTTCGATACAAAATAACGAGGATCGCAGGAGTCAGTGTGAGCATATAGGGTTTTGACAGCACAAATGGCAGCATTACCCAACTCCAGAGAGGAAAGTCTTCTTCCTGCGAAATCTCAAGCGCCAACGCACTTAAAGCAATAAAAACAAACATAGCTGTGTATGTAAAATTGGTGAAGGTCCGGGTTTCGAAATCCACACTGATTAAAACCATCAATGTCACCGCGAACCGCACATTGTCCCGGGGAACCAATGCGCGGAAGGGCTTTAGCACAAAGGTTCCGATCAACAAAGGTGTGATGATGAGGGCCGACCATGTATAGAAGAATGGGATGGCTTGAGCCGGAAGTGACATGAGTCGACCGGCCAAGGCAATGAGCCGTTGTGGGAGCGGGAAATATCCCGCATCGAGCGCGAACAGGAGTCGCCCTAATTTAAACTCGCCTAAAGTGGTTAGGAAATAATTGGTAGCCATTTCAGAATGCATTTCTCCACCAAAAATCCATTCTCGTTCGAAAAAAAAGCGCAGCGCGAAATAAAAAATGGGAAGGAATAGGTAATATCCAAGTATTTTGAGGTTGGATTGGTCCTTTTTCATTATGCTGATATCCTCCAACGGGAAGAAGGGGTCAAATCTTGACAGGTGCGCGGTTTAATTGATCTGGATAAAACCTGGCACCTGTCAAGATTTGACCCCTTGCCATTAGTCATTTAATCTTGATTCGATCCATTCTAGAAAATCCATTTTTGGTGAGGTGGGTATAATGCCCTCACCTGTAAATTGCCATATGGTGCCTCTATCTGGTCCAGAGACAACCAAATGCCAATACATTCCGCAACCCTCATTGCCAATGTATAGGTTGCCGAAATTGATTTGGTCCATTGTGCCTTCATCAGATACCTCATCATCTTCCCATATCCAATCACGCGTGAATGGGAAATCGTTCCGTATATTCTTAAGAGAAATCCAATTGTTTTTTTGTGCAGAACTCATGTCATCTGCGACTTCTCCCAGGCGTGCAATTCCATGATCTGGTGGGCCATCTCCGCCATTCCCAATATAAAGCAGATAGTTGCGATAAGCGGGGGGAAGTGAAATGCTATGTTTTTCTTCAAAGGATGCAATTGCTCTTTCCGAAAGACATGGATTTAAGACAATCCCTTCCTGCTTGAGGTTGATTTTTATCTCTTTTAATCGGGCGTCTGGAATGTCTTCAACACAGGGTTCTTCTTTCGCTTGATCGTCCATCCTGCCCCTATGGGAAGAGGGGGTATCTTGGGTAGGCAAATTCTTGAGGTGTTCTTGATAGGCTGTGGTTAAGTCCTGTAACGTTTTTTGAAGTTCAATGATATATTCTTCAATTTTATGAGGGTTATTCGCCTTTTCTGCTTCAGCAATTTTGCCCATAATATCAGACCTGATCTGCGCCATCCGGGTTGTGAATTCCTGGGTTAAGGCTTCAAGTGAGTATCCTGCACCCCTCTAAGACATAGCATAATCTAACTACTAAAATGTGGCTGATCTAAACCAAGGAGATCAGCGATGAAAAGACGACAATGGGACTCAAAAAAGAAAGCCTTAATTGTGATTCAAG
>MSYE01000008.1 GCA_002176905.1 bacterium F11
CAGAATGTGAATCCAATCGGCCTCTCTGATCTCCGCTGCAATATCACTTGAAAGATTTTCTCCCTGAACCCACCCGTGTTTTTGGGCCAGTGACCATCCCCGACCTCCTTCTCGAACAGCGATGTGGACATCAAGTTTGGACTCCCGCAAATTGAGAGCTTGACCATGTCCCTGGGACCCATATCCCACAACAACAATACGTTTTCCCTTTAGCCATTTCAGATCTGCATCTTCGTCGTGATACACTTTGGCTTTTATCGTTGTATCACCGGTTTCCTTCCCGCCATTTGAGGACAGAGAGGTAGATGTCTTGGTGTTGGATTTTTCTTTTGTTTCACTCATGTTAAAGCACGCTCCATTTCAGGTATAACAATTCCTTTTTTCCCTCGGGCCATGGCCACAATACCGGTACGACAAAACTCTTTGATCCCAAATGGTCGAATCATTCGGAGTAGAGCTTCGTTCTTTTCACGATCTCCTGTTAGCTCGATGATGAGCGAATCCATTGCCACATCAACAATCTTGGCTCGAAAAATATCACAAATCTGTGCCAGCTCTCCTCTGGTGCTTTTGTCTGCTGTAACTTTAACCATAATCAGTTCTCTTTCGAGATGTGCTGTATCCACATAGTCCGTAACTTTAATAACGTCAATCAATTTGTTGAGTTGTTTCTGAACTTGTTCAAGGATACGATTGTCTCCCCTCACAACAATGGTCATGCGAGAAACGTTTGGATCATCTGTCACACCAACAGATAACGAATCAATATTGTATCCCCGGGCCGAAAAAAGACCTGCAATTCGAGCCAGGACACCAAAACGGTTCTCCACCAACAAGGAGATGGTGTGTTTCTGTGCATCGGGTTTTATGTTGTCTATCATCAATAACTCCTTTTAGAAACTGTGCGTTCTCTTACGCCATGTCTATAATAATTTCGTCTAGGCCCGCCCCGGCAGGAACCATGGGGAACACCTTCTCATCTGAAGGAATCATGGCCTCAATGAGAAAGGAGGACTTCGAGGCCAAAGCTTCTTTAAGGGCCCCTTCCACTTCTTCATTTTTAAAAATCCGGGTACCCTTAACCCCATAAGCGGAGGCAAACTTCAGAAAATCAGGAATATAGGGTTTTCTTTCTAATTGGGATTCGGCCCCATTCTCCATATGGCTTCCTTTCCGCGTAAGATTTGTAGCCGAAAATCGTTCGTCGTAGAAAAGCTCTTGCCATTGGCGAACCATTCCCAGATAATAATTGTTAATAACAATAATAATGAGATTGACATTTTCCATAACAGAGGTCCCCATCTCACACATGGTCATTTGGAACGATCCATCCCCATCAATACAAACCACGGTCCGATCGGGATTTGCAATTTTGGCTCCAATGGCAGACGGAAAACCATAACCCATTGTTCCCAGTCCCCCAGAGGTGAGAAATCCTCTTGGAAAAGCACTCTGATACCGTTGCATCGACCACATCTGGTGTTGGCCCACGCCTGTGGCCAAAATGGCTTTCCCTTTGGTTAACCGATGAAGTTCCTGAATCAAAAATTGAGGTTGAAGAACATTCTTTTTGATATTCACAACAAAAGGATGTTTGTCTTCCCAATCTTGAATTTGTTTTCGCCATTCCGTATGTTTGGATGGTTTCACCTGTTTGACCATTTCTTTTAAAACCAATTTCACATCTCCCACAACCGGGATATCCACTGGAACAGATTTCCCAATATTGGCAGGATCAACATCAATATGAATCTTCTTAGAATGGCGTGAGAAAGAGTCAAGGTTTCCCGTCACCCGATCATCAAATCGAGCGCCACAAGATATGAGGACATCACAATTCTGCATGGCGGTATTTGATGAATATCTTCCATGCATACCAAGAATACCCACATAGTTTTTGTGATCAAAAGGAAATCCCCCATTGGCCATCAACGTATGAACAACGGGAATATCCGCTTTTTCAGAAAACTCTCGAAGTTCATTATGCGCCCCAGATAAAATGGAGCCCCCTCCAATATAAAGAAGCGGTTTCTTGGCTTTTTGAATAAGCTCAACGGACTTTTGAATCTGCTTGGGATGCCCCTCCATTTTGGGACGATAGGAACGAATACGTGTTCCTTTGGGCCATTGAAATTCTGTTGTGGCCTTTTGAATATCCACAGGGATATCAATATGGACAGGACCGGGCCGACCAGAACGAGCAATATGAAACGCCTCTTGAATGATGGGAGCCAGGTCATTGACATCCCGCACCATATAATTGTGTTTTGTAACAGGACGCATCACACCGGTGGCATCGGCTTCTTGAAAAGCATCGTTTCCTATAAGATGAGTGGCCACTTGCCCGGTTATGGCTACAATGGGAATCGAATCCATATGGGCGGTTGCAAGCCCCGTAACCAGATTCGTTGCACCTGGACCAGAAGTGGCAATACAGGTTCCCACTTTTCCGGTTGAGCGTGCATACCCGTCTGCCATATGTGTCGCCCCTTGTTCATGCCGGGTTAAAATCATTTTTATCTTCGATCCATAAAG
>MSYE01000009.1 GCA_002176905.1 bacterium F11
ACGTAAGAGTCAGGAAGGGTAAATCCAATATTAATGTCTTTTAACTGATCAGGTGAGGGAACAAATCCAATGGGGGATAAAAACTGATATCCCTCATCAGGCCCGAAAACCTTTGTCCATCGAAACGAAAGATTGTTCGCTGGCGAATCTGGATCACTGACATCAGGTCTCAACTCAGCCATATCGGGAATCGTGATTTCTTGATAAGAATCCAGATAAATCGTAGGTGGTTCATTCACGGGCTCAGGAGGATTGGGAACAATGGTGATAACCACCTCATCCGATACCGATGGATTGGTTCCGTCATATACCGTTAATTTGAAAGTAAGGGCGGTGTTCTCAGAAACATCAGGAGCATCAAATGTGGCGACAGATCGATTGGCGTTGTTAATCGCAACTTGGGGTGTCCCACTGATTTGCGTCCAGGCGTAGGTAAGGGAATCGCCTTCCGGGTCACTGGATCCCCGGCCATCTAAGGTGATGGTTGTTAATTCCGCAGCATTGCGATCGGATCCTGCATCGGCAATGGGAGGATCATTGGCTGGGGTATTGGGAAGTATGGTGATAATCACTTGGTCGGAGTGAGGGAATTCTCCATCTGAAACGGTTAATTGAAAAGTGAGCGCTGTTTCCACGGATACATCCGGTGCCTCAAATGTTGCCTGATCGGTGTTCTCGTTACCAAGGATGACCTCTGGTGTTCCATCTGTTTGCGTCCAGGTGTAGGTTAACGAATCCCCATCGGGATCATTGGAACCGCGACCATCCAACGTCACGGTTGTTAATTCATTGGCTGATCGGTCTTCGCCAGCCTTGGCTTCGGGAGGATTGTTGACCGGCTGAACCGTAATAACAACGGTATCCGGATTGGAGTTGAGAGATCCATCGTTCACAATCAATTGAAAAGTGAGATTGGTATTGGCTGAGACATCGGGAGCGGTGAAAGAGGGACGGGCTGTATGGGCTCCGGTTAGCGTAACATTGGGCCCTTGGATTTTTGTCCAAGAATACGATTCAATGGAATCCTCCGGATCAGGATCGGATGATCCTGTTCCATCCAAGGTAACCGAATCTCCCTCATTAACAGTTTGCGCACTTCCGGCATCGGCCACAGGAGGATGATTGGGAGATCCGTTGATTTCAAAGGAACCCTCAATGGTAGACCAATGGTCAGTTTTGGTGTGAACGATGACGAAATCTTTTCCTCCGTTGCTTAACCACTTATTAACAAAGGTAAAAATGACCACTCTGGTGCCCCAACGATTTGTATTCTGTTCGATCAATGTTTTGGTCCAAGGGCCCCATGGTTCCGGTGCATCGTAGATGGAGATCCAGCCATATCGATCCTCTATCATGGTCGTCAGTAAATAACGATTGATGCCTGGGTTGTAGCTGGCCGCAGACCGGTGCGTTCCTCGATCTTGCGAAAAAACAGGAAGACGTTGCGATATCCGTTCCTGTAGGGGTATTGTTAGGTCGTCGGTCCAAATGGGTTTTTGATCAGAATCCAATCCCGCAAATAATTGATAGGTGTTTTTATCCCCTATGCTGGTAATGGGAACGCGGAGAAGTGAGATGTGTCCTGGATTCTTGTTAACATCCCAACTGGTCGGATTGTTGATTTCAGGGGCGTACATATAGACATATCCATTAACATTGTTGGGAAGTTGTGTATATCCCTGTTCAAATTGGAGAAAGGCCAGAGAGAAAAACCCTTCGTCGTCTCCGGTGAAATCGCCATTGGTTCTTGAAAATTCGATTCCGGTATATGTCCAGGAGGATCCCAGAACAGGGAAATCTTCTGACGATTCAGATTTCCATAATTGAGAGAATTTAAAAGCCGATGTGCTGGAGGCGTCCCCGTTTCTCCAAAGGTAGAGGGTATTTCCGATTGCCAGAATTCCTTCGCTTTTTCCTGTAAATGGAGCTGAGTAAGGGGCCTTCGTTCCCCCTGCAATGTTGTATCCCTCGTAATCATCTTTTGTTCCAGTGACTTTTCCGATGCCCAGACTCACGCGTCCAAGGGAACCCGTTCCGCCAAATCCGCCTCCATCACCCCATGTGGTGTACAAGTTGCCTTCATCTGCCCAGGTGATGGCCCAATTGTCACTCCCCTCAGCCAAGGTTTTGGATGAGGTATCAATAAAAGTAATCCCAGTTATAACGGGTGAGGGTGCCTCGGGGTTGGCTTTCTCAATGGTAATGGTGACGGTATCATCCTTACTCAATTCCCCGTCAAAGGCATGTAATTTTAGGACGAAATCTCCCACCTCTCGGAAGCGAACTTTGGTGTCGATTGCTTTATCATTGTCAAACTGAACCAATCCAGGACCCGACACTTTAGACCAAGTGATATCCAATGCGCCTGGGTTTGTGGGGAGCCCGTCATCCCAAACCGTGCCATTTAATTCCACTTCAATTTGTGGAAAGAAAACGGTTTTGTTTGTTCCCGCATTCACGTTGGGAGCTTGGTTTGTGGGTGGGGCTCCATTGGCGTCTTCAAGTAAAAGAATCCAAT
>MSYE01000010.1 GCA_002176905.1 bacterium F11
TTCCCCTATACTTAGGTCCCTCTCTCTCAATAGAATCATCCTCGGGTTGCTCCTTGTATTCAATATCAGGATTGGGTTCTTTATCAGAATCATTCAAAGACTGATCCTTCTTAAAAGGATTTATCAGATCTGCGATTAATACTCTGGCATGTTCGACCTGATCTTTTTGTATGAGGATCCTAATGGGAATATTTGGAACGCGGCTCAACGAACGAAACTGAGATCTTTGGGCATGATATTTGATGTTGTTCCTATCTAACAGAGATTTTACTAAGGCGATCTCATTCATATTAGAGGTGGTCATCACCTCTTCGTAGTCAACAAATTCCACGGTTGGGTCAAGGGGCAGCTCATCAACCAATGGAACATGACAATCCGCACATTCTGTAATTCCCTTCGTGTATCCACATCGACATTTTGGACAAAACATAATTGGTTTGTTATTCCACTCCTCTTTCTTTGCGACCCATAATTTTGATTTGGGCCAGGCTGACATAAATGAAGGCCACATACATTCCAATGGCTTGATAAAAGGGGACCGGGTCAAAACCGGCTTCCAGGCGCCAGCGCAATGTGAAAGCACTCAAAATAACCAAAAAGGAGAAAAAGGCCCCAGCGAAAATCAGCCAGGAGATAAGACGGGTAAAGCGGAGATAGTTAACAATGACCAATATAATAAGGATCATCGGAAAGATAAAGGAGAGCCAGTGTTCGGATGAGCCCCGCTGAAAATTCATGATAAAAAGGATTGTGGCGAGAAGGGATATCCCAATCATCAACACGCGACCCATTCTCAAAACTCCAGGTGTTTCAAAATTTCGTTGACATTGGGCTCGATGGAAAGAGGACGGGGCATAACGGAAATGGCTCGTTCGGGATCTTTCAATCCATGCCCCGTGATGACACAAACCACAACCTTTCCTTCTTTTAAATCGATTTTCTTTTTAGCCACATATTTCTTTAAACCCGCAACGCCCGCACCTGAGGCTGGCTCACAAAACACCCCTTCAAGAGAGGCCATCATTTTATAGGCCTCCAATATTTCGTCATCGGTGACATGATCAATAACCCCGCCTGATTCATCTCGTGCGGCTTCGGCTTTTTTCCACGAGGCAGGATTTCCAATTCGGATGGCGGTGGCGATGGTTTTGGGGTCCTCAACGGGTTTTCCCCGAACAATAGGATCTGCCCCAGTGGCCTGAAACCCCATCATTTTTGGTTTAGAAGTTATCTTCTCTTTCTCAAACCATTCCTTGTATCCCATCCAATAAGCGGTAATGTTACCGGCATTGCCAACCGGCATAAATTGATAATCCGGCGCTTGTCCCAGATCATCGACAATTTCAAAAGATCCTGTTTTCGAAAAGTCCGAGATGAGTTTGGCTTGGCGTATTCTTATTGTGGACAGGCCAATGCCAAACGAATGCTAAGAAAATACAAAGAAGCCAAACCTCTTTTTCATCAGGCAGCTCGTCTCTATATAAAGTTGAACCTAAAAGGTCCTCTGGGATTTGTCCTTTGGAGTTTGGCTCAACAGGAAATGGCCCTTGGTCAATTTGGCAGCGCCAAAAAGAACCTTATGAAATCAGAATCTCTTTTTCGTTCGGTTTCAATGACATACCCTCTTTTGGCAACAGAGAGAGCTGCGCGGGCATTTTGTTCCACAAGAAGGATGGTGACACCTTTTTTGTTGATCTCCCGGATAATGTCAAATACCTTATCCACCATAACGGGAGCCAGACCCATGGAAGGTTCATCTAAGGCAAGAAGTTTGGGACGGCTCATCAAGGCCCGGCCAAAGGCCAACATTTGTTGTTCTCCCCCCGAAAGCGTACCACCCAATTGCTTCATTCTGTCTTTCAATAAGGGAAAGTTGTCATAAATTTGCTGAAGATCCTTTTTTACTTCAGGATGATCCTTTCGAAAGAAAGCTCCCATCAATAAGTTCTCTTCGACTGTTAACAGGGGAAAGATCCGTCGCCCCTCAGGAATTTGAATGATTCCTTTCTGAGCAATTTCAAGTCACCAGAACCTATCAATTCGTTCCCCTTGGAAAAAAACAGAACCGCTCTCCGGCTTAATCACACCAGACACAGCCTTCAAAAAACTACTCTTACCTGCCCCATTGGCCCCAATGAGGGTCACAATTTCCCCTTCCTCAACCGCAATGTTCACTCCATGAAGTGCCCGTATTTTTCCGTATGAAATATGGAGATTATCTGTCTGAAGCATTTATATATGTCCTACGCGTGGCCCAGTCCGTCTATCTCAGCTGACATTTGGCCAGCTCCCAGATAGGCTTCGATTACTTTGGGATTGGCCTGGACTTCGGTTGGGGTTCCTTCTGCAATTTTTTCTCCGTGATCCAATACGTGAACCCGTTGAGAAATCTGCATAACCAAACTCATTCGGTGTTCAATCATCAAAATGGTTGTTCCTTCCTTCCGGATGCGCTGTATGAGATCGGTCATCTCAATGGATTCGGCTTGATTCATCCCGGCTGTGGGC
>MSYE01000011.1 GCA_002176905.1 bacterium F11
GTTTCGGGTGATCCCAAGTAATTTGGGAGAGACCTTCTCTCGAGGTTTGAAACCCCATCAAATCGTCACTTATCTTGCCCAAAAGAAAGCGAAGGATATATCTCGGAAGTTTCCTCGTTATCTGGTTTTGGGAGCTGATACCATCGTTTTTATAGATGGGAAAATCATCGGAAAACCAAGGAATAAAAAACATGCGATTCAGATTTTGAAGAAGTTGTCCGGTGCTTGGCAGAAAGTTTATACCGGTGTTGCTTTTGTGTGGAATGGGGGAAGAAAGGTCAAAGCTGGGTATGCTGTTTCCCGTGTCAAAATTCGTCCATTAAGTTCGCATGATATCAAGCGGGCGGCTGTTCATCATTTGGATAAAGCAGGAGCTTATGCTATTCAGGAAAAGAAGGATCCCTTTGTTGAAAAAATAATTGGTGATTATGATAACGTCGTGGGGCTTCCGATTCGGGTTGTAAAGAAGTTGGTTAAGTTAGCTGGATAGCCGTTTCCGAAAATCATTGGAAACAATGTTGACCTTTAATTTTGTGTTAAGTTGAGAGAGCCAGTCGCCAAAAACCTGGTTGATTTCCTGTTCCCTTAGTTCTTTCCTAATAATGCTGGGATCGTCCATTAATTTTTTCTTCTCTTCCGGATCAGTCTCAATTGCCAATCTCCTTTGAAGGGCAGCCTGGACGTCCTCTTCTTGAATATGGACAGCTGAGGCAATCAGTTGGTTTAACTTTCGTCCGGCGATATCCTTGCTTCTCATCTTTTCGAATTGGTCTGGTGACATATCGTAGACTTGTGTAATCGTTTGGTAGTAAATTCGCGGGTCAAATTTTCCATCTTTATGAAAGGCGGTCATATTGGCGAGCATGATCTGAAGTTCTTGTCCGCTCACCACGATTCCATATGACTTGGCTTCTTGATAAAAAGCCGCTTGTCGAACGAGTTCGTTAAAAACTTCCTGAGTTAATCTTTTCTGGTCTTCTGGTTTTAGATCTGTTTGTTGGCGAAGGGCCTGATGGTAGAGCCGATCGAAATGAAATTGGGTAATTTTTTCACCATTGACCTTTGCCAAGGTGTCATGAGGGGAGGACATAAGGGAGCTGCCCCCAATTCCAAAAAAGGGAAGGCCAATGACACATGCGGCCAGGGTCACCATCAAGATGGTTCTATGTTTTCGAAGAAATTTAAACATGGGATGACATTATAATAAATCGAGGGATTGGATTATTCAATTAATTGGTGAGATACGCACGTTCTTTTACTTCTTTGTGTTCGAAATCACCTTGAGATTTTTTCCGTTATGCTGAGTGTCATTGCCTTCTGAAGAAACAATATCAGGGGTCATCTCAATAATTTGAGGCTCTGTCTTGACCATGTGGCAATTCCCTTCAAAAGTGGCCCCGTCAGCAATAATCAATTTGACTGTTTGAATATCACCAAAGACGTGACCATGAGAAAGAATTTCAAGGTTGGAGCCCGATGATATGTTTCCTTTCACCCGTCCCCCAACAACCACGTTATTGGTGGTAATGTTTCCCTGAATGACTCCTTTTTCACCGACGACAACGGACTCGGCACTCACTTCCCCAATCACTTTTCCATCTACCCGAACAGATTCATTGGTTCGAATATTGCCTGCCAGCTCGGTACCGGCACCAATGATGGTTTCGATTTTGGGTTGTGATTTGTCGCTCTGAAAAAACATCGTAATCCTCCAAATGAGGCACTTTCCTTCTGATTCCTTAATTAGTTTAAGTGGATTAAAACCAGGTTACCAGAGGTAATTTTGAACTTTTTCAATCTCCTCGAGAAAAAATACCAAAATGATCAAGGGTAGCCCATTTTCCAACTTTGTTAGTACAAGCGTCAAGGAATAAGAATTACGAATCGTTACGAGAAGGGGTTTCGATCGAGGAAAGATTTGTTTCTGATCCCAATTTGGGAAAATTTCCTTTTAAATAGGCGTAAGGGTTGTGGCGCTTTTGATACCGCCATACCTCGTAATGACAATGGGGACCTGACGATTTTCCTGTGTTTCCTAAGAGGGCAATGGCTTGACCCCTTTTGACTTTATCCCCAACGCGAACCAGAAGACGGCCGTTATGGGCATAGCGAGTGGAATATCCAAACTTATGTTGAATAACAATTAATTTGCCGTATCCGCTATGCCAATTGGAAATCTTGATAACCCCATCCCCTGTGGCACGCACAGGAGTTCCAATGGGGCCCGTGATATCAATTCCATAATGATATTCTCTTTTTTTCGTGAAGGGGTCTGTTCGTGCTCCGTAGGGTGAAGAAATGCGCCCTGGGGCTGGCCAACCCCGTGGGGTTGCTCGGTAGATCGCTCGTTGCTCTTGAATCCAAGACTCAAGATCTTCATAACTCTGGATTTGATGTTGTGCTTCTGATCGAAAAGCGGCTGCTTTTTCAATGAGGCGTTCCCAAGAAACATCCATCCCCTTTTTAACCAGGAGTCCTGTGATTTCGTTTTGGTCGCGAAGGGAAGGTCCTCCTGTTGCGTTGGATGCAAGGGATTGGTTGGTGATGATGTTATATTTGCTTTTATAATCCAGAAGCCCCCGAAGTTTATGTTCCACCTGCTTAACTTCATCTAAGAAATCTCGTGATCGATCCAATTGACTGGTCAAATACTCAACCTTGAGGTTGAGGACCTTGTTGGATACTTGTGAACGCCAATAGTCGATGTGACGAGCAGACAGATAAGATCCCCAGCAGGTTATTAATGTCCAGGCAACAAAGAAAGTCAGGATGAAGGACAAGGGGATATTGGCTTGACGTGTTTTACCAGAGCCCTGATGAGGGACCACCATAAGGGTAAAACGACGAGTAAAAAATTGACGAATTTTGCGACCTTTCAAATTTGACCTCTTTCGGTAAGAATGTCGCCTTTGAATGTGTTTCCGATTCTAAGACCTTATAATATGGATAACACGGTTAAGGCAGGTTGTCAATGTGAATTATATATCTAAAGCACGAATTTGAGTGGGAAAAAGAATAATATTCATTTGAAAAAAATATGGGTTTAAAAGAAACGGATCTAAAAATCAAATCAATTAGTGAGGTTCCTTTTCCGATCCTTTTTTCTTGTCATCCGATAGATAGAAAACCATATTGGTTCCGCCACACTCAATAAGGGCCCCACTCTCCAATAGCGCTTGCTCATGAACAGGATTGCCATTAACTTTGGGATATCCTGGTTTTACCGCTTTTAAGAAATACCCCTCTGGTCTCTGACTAATAGCGGCGGCCAAACCTGGGGCCAGAAATCCTTTGATTTTAATGACTGCCTGGTCGGCTGAACCTATATAAGTGACCAATCCCCTTATGGGGACCTCCGTTTGGTCTCCAACTGCCCCAGAAACGATCTTAATAACGGCATGACTTCCCTTGGATTTTTGTTGAGGGGCTGTTGGACGTGATGGGAATGTTGGTTTTGTTGGGGGAGGTGAGGATGAAATGGGAGGGGGGGAAGAAGATGGTGGAGCCGGTGTTGGAGGAGGGGCTGGTTCCTTTTTCTCCTCTTTCTCCTCACTTTTTTCATCAATTTCCTTTTTTCCTTCTTCTGATTCTGGTGGCAATCCCAAACTTTTTCTTAAAACTTCCTTTTTGGCTTCCTGGGTGGGATCAATAGGGATATCTAACCCTTTGGGTTTTGGGGCGTTGGAGTCTGTGTGAAACTCAAGGATATGTTTGGCCACCCGAATATTATCATTGTCTTCCAGATGGCTTTTTTTGATGCGGCGACCGTTTACGAATGTCCCATTTGTGCTATTGAGGTCCTCTACGACGTAGCCATCACCTTCTTTTTTAAATAATCCATGATAACCAGAAACAGCGGGGTTATTTATAACGATATCATTGTCTGGTTTGCGTCCAAAACGGACTTCATTTTTGGACAATTCTACTTCGTTGATTATGGCTGCATTAAATTTAATAAAAATTTTCGCCATCTAATATTAATTCCCTTTTTTGAATAATTTCTTCAAGCGATCGGAAAGTGTTACCCAGCTTGATTTTGGACCCTGGATTTTTGCCACGATGACGGTAACGTTATCATCTCCTCCCGCTTTGTTGGCCAATCCAACAAGGTCATCAGCAATCGCATCTGGTTTTTCCTTCTCCTGAAATGTTTGAAGAATTTTTTCATCATCGAGCATCTTTGTCAATCCATCTGAGCAAAGAAGTACATAGTCTCCCTCATCAAGGTCAATCTCGTTCACATCAACTTCTACATCATCGCTGATCCCAATGGAGCGGGTCAACATGTTTCGCATATTTGATTTTTCGGCTTCTTCCGGTTTAATTAATCCTTTATCAACTTGTTCTTGGACAAAACTATGATCTGTTGTGCATTGGGTGATATCTCCACCCCGAACCATGTAAAGGCGACTGTCTCCCACATGGGCCACAGCGAGTTTTCCGTCAAGCCAAAGTGCGGCCACAAGAGTGGTGCCCATGTTTCTGGTTGCTTTGTTGCTTTGTGCCGCTTCAAAGACAGCTTGATTGGAAAATTTTACGCAATCTCCTAGCAACAAACTCCTTGGGTCCAATTCAGATCTTTGAGGAACATGTTTAAAAATTGGAACATGCCCCGTTTGCAAAGAGAGACGAAGTTGATTTGAACACACTGTTGAAGCCAATTGGCTGGCCACATCTCCAGCCGAATGCCCTCCCATCCCGTCGGCCAAAACCATAAGTCCCAGGTCAGGATCAACTATAAATGTGTCTTCATTCTTGGTTCGTTTTAAACCTTTATCTGTCTTTCCAGCTATTTCCAACGGTAACCTCATTTGTCATCAACTTGATTTTTATCTGTTGTCGGATCTTTAAAAGGGGGATGATACGTCGATTCCAAATTATCCATTAGCGGAATATTAAAATTCGAGTCTGATTCCATTACCACAGTTTTGTCATCTTTGTCAATGATAGTCTTATCATTATCGACCATTGTCTTATCACCGACATCCAAAACGGTTTTATCATTTTCCTGTTCGGGAATCCCCATGGCATCATCGGGTGCAGCCGGACCATTGTCAATTGTTTCAGAGTTAGAAATGAGGTCAACTCTTTCAGAAGTGTGATCCGCCTGAGGAAAATCAGTTTGGGGTTGATCGGATGTTTTGAGGACATCTTGAAGATCTGAAAGGAAACTGCTTTGTTCCAAACTGCTTTTGGGAGTTTCGGAATCTGGCACATCAGATATGGGTGGTTTGGATCCCATGGATTCTGTTGGGGGTGCTGATGCTGGTGGTTGCGCTGGTGGCGTTTGTTCGATTGGGGGTGTGGGTGCTGGTGGTTGCGCCGGTGGCATCTGTTCGACTGGCGGTTTGGGTGGAACAGATGCAATATTTTCCTTTTTGGGAGGGGCTGGCGGTTTTTCTGGATTGATGGCAATCGGAATGGGTGCGGGAGCTGTTCCGATCATTTGATTTAAGCAAGTTCTTAGATCCCGCGCCATATCGTCGGCTGTTTGGTATCGATTCTCAAGATCTTTCGCCAGTGCCTTGTTGATAACGGGAACAATGGCCTCTGGTAACTTGGGATTAAATTCTCTTGGATCTGGATGATCCACATTCGCAATTCGATATAAAAGGGCCGCAATGCTATCGGCAACGAATGGTTTTTCTCCTGTCAATAGTTCAAAGAGGGTGACACCCAATGAGAAGATGTCGGCCCGGCCATCGACTTTCTTTCCATTAACTTGCTCAGGGCTCATATAGGCAGGAGTCCCAAGAACTGCGCCGGTTGCTGTTTTAGATGTGGCCTGAATGCGGGCAATTCCAAAGTCAGTAATTCGCAATGTGCCATTGGCCAACAACATGATGTTTCCGGGTTTGATATCTCGATGGACCACTCCTTGGTTGTGGGCAAACGCCAGGGCCTCGGCCACTTGGGCAACATATTCGACCACTCTTTCAAAGGGAAGGAGGTTTGCTTTTTCGCAGGATCGCTTGAGGTCTTCTCCTTCAATAAGCTCCATCGCAATGTAAGCCACATCCTGATCTTCCCCGGCATCAAATATTCGGATGATATTGGGATGCGTTAGATTTCCTGCCGATTCGGCTTCTCTGAAAAAGCGTTCCTTTATGGATTTGGCCTGTTCCTCATCCACGTCTTCCTCAAACCGCAATGTCTTAATTGCCACTTGCCTGTTGATTTTTGGATCTTTTCCAAGATAAACAATCCCCATGGCTCCTCGACCCAATTCCCGGACAACTTCGTAACGACCCAATGTTGTGGATTGCCCAAGACCCTCAACCACCACAGTCGCATCGGATCCTTTTTTGCCTACCGAACCAAATACCGCGCCCTCACCCGCTTTCTTAAGAAGTTCAATCTTTTTTTGAATATCTTTATATTTGAGATCGACAGATCCAATATGCTCGTAAACCGCTGCGGCTTTGGCAAATTGTCGTTTCCTTTCCATATCCAGTCCGAGATTATAAAGGAGATCCTTCATTTGGGAATCAAGGGGACATTTGCGAAATTTTTCAAAAGCCAAATCCAACATGCCCTGTCCTTGGAAAGACAATCCCAACATTTTGTTTGTTTCCAGACCCTCTGCTTCCACGAGTTCTTTTCCTTTTTCAGTAAAGAGGAGCCGACGACCCAAAGAGAATAAGAATCCAACCAAGAGAAGCGAGAGTCCATAAACGGGTGTCACCCACATTCCCTTTTTTACAAAGAGAAATGCGCTGGTACCGGCAACTCCAAGAAATATGATAAGGGCAAGAGGAACGGAGAATCGTCCCCGTAGGAAAGGAAGTCCCAAAATAATGAACAAGGCACAAATTCCAATAAAACCCCATTCAAGGTGGGATGCCCAAGTCGGTCGAGACATAAAGCGTTGACTCAGGATATTATCGATATGGGTGGCCAGTAGTTCGAGACCTGTGAAGGCTTCTCCACTGGGGACCACAAAATTTTGTCCCAATCCAGGTGCTGTTAAACCCACCAGGACCATTTTGTTCATTAATTCTTTCTCGGGAACAGCGCCTGCTAAAACATCCAGGGCGGAATGCCGGTCAAAAGTTCCGGCGGGTCCGGCAAATTGGAGGAATGTCGTCCCACTATCATCTATGGGGACCTTAAAACTTCTCAGGGCGAACTCCGTTGATGAATCCCAACCAAAAGCATCTCTAGGAAGGTTTTTGTATTCTCGAATGATCTGCAATCCAAAGGAAGGATAAACCCGATCGCCATACTTCATAACCGGTGCCATCCGTCGAACTGTCCCATCCAAATCAGGATCCAAATTGCTGTGTCCAATCGCAGCGGCAACCGAACCAAAATCCGTAAGAGGAACACCGGCCGCGATTGAGAGGGGGAGATCAATTTCTTCAGAAGTCGATCCCTTAACTTCTTCTTTTTCAAAATAGGTTGGGAGAGGATCCAGATTTTCTCCCTGAGGAACGCCCGGGGTGAAATACATGGGCAGGATCACATTCCCTGCCTCATCAATGGAGCGCGAAAGGATCTTGTCTCCATTGAGGCTCATGCGGGTGTCTTCAAGGTCTTGAAGGAATTCATCAAAGCGAACCAAGGATATCCTTTTTCGTCTTAACCGAAGTCGGGTTTCATCTAGGATTTCTCGGAAGGATTCCTCAAGGCGGGAAATTTCTTCAAGTCCCTCATTCTGATCAGCGTCTGAGAAAAATATATTGACCCCTATGACCTTTGCGCCGTAACCAAACAGTTCGTCAATAAGGGCTGCCACAATAGACCGAGGCCAGGGCCATCGTCCCAAACTCTGGACGGATTCCTCATCAATCTCAATAATTTTAATTGCATTGGATTTTGAAGCAGGGGCTCGAAAATTGATGAGGAGGTCGTACGTTTTTAAACTGGCCGTCTCAATAAAAGTGGTACGAGAAAGAAAGGACCAGGCTATTCCAACGGAAATAACCAATCCAATTGTAATCTCAATAAGAAATCGATATTTGGATCTCATTGTCTGAAACAAAAGTAACCCAAAAGGGGTTTCTTTTCAAGTGAAATTTTGTTGATTTTCTACGCTATTTCAGAAGAGTCTTCTTCCCGCTTGGCTTTTTGCTTGGACTCAATCCGCTTTTCGATGGTTGTTTGGATCTTTTGGTGTATATCGGGAAGGGTTTTGGCCAAGCGTGCCATGGCTTCGTGTGTCAATATGAGGAGATCGGCTCCCTGTTCTCCTGCCGTCGCTGTTGCGGTGGCTGATGTGGGCCTTAGCAGCGAAATCTCTCCAAAATAAGCAGGAGGAGCCAAATCCGCCAAATGGAGTTTGGCCCCCTTGTTTTTTGTGGTAATCGAGACATCCCCTTTTCGGATGATGAACATACGATTTGCTATTTCTCCTTGAAAAAGGATGGTTTTTTTGGCCGAGAAGGATTCCTTCTGAAGAGAAAATAGAATTCCTTTTAATTGGTCATCTGGAACATCCACAAGAAAATCAATTTTCTTTAGGATTTCTAGGGTTGCCGCAAACTCGCGAGGATCAAGATCGACTGGATTACTCAATTCAAACTCCTTTACATAAATATGGAGGCAAGAACTCTATAAAGTCAAGACTTAAAAAGAAAGTTTCAATCTGAAAAATTGATAGACTCCCCCAGATGATTCATGTTTTGATCCACTTTCAAACAGAAACCCTTGGCACCCTCGAAAACCGATTAAAGGAAGCCGGCCACTCTTATCGGGAAATTCATTTATATAGGGGGGAAGCCCTTCCTTCTATAGAAGATGTGACGGGTCTCATTGTTATGGGGGGGCCAATGGGTGTCACAGAAATTGATCTCTATCCTTATATATTAGAGGAAACACAATTGATTGGATCATGCATTAGGAAGAATTTGCCGGTTCTTGGTATCTGCTTAGGGGGTCAGTTGATTGCTCACGCATTGGGTTCAAAAGTGTTTCCGAATCGTTTTAAGGAGGTGGGATGGGACCTTGTTTCACTGACCGACGAGGCCCTCTCTGACCCAGTTTTTAAGGGAACAAAGAAAGATTTTCTTGCCTTTCATTGGCATGGAGATACCTTTGATCTCCCAAAGGGAGCCATCCATCTGGCCAAAACAAGTCGATGCCGCAATCAGGCTTTTCGCTATGGAAAAACGACTTATGGTTTTCAGTTCCATCTCGAGACAAATCCGGAGATGATTCATCAATGGATTGGTTCACCTGAAGGAAAGGCGATGTTGGAATCTGCAGGGGAGGATGCCAGTAAAGTATGGAATCAAACATCACAAGGTTGTTCCATGATGGAACCCATTGCAGATCGAATTTTTAGCCGATATCTTCGGATGGCTTTCCCCAATAACATTGTGACGGGTTCCCCAGGTCATGTCTAGTTCTGATGCCCCTTTTCGATGTGGATATGTGGCAATAGTGGGGTGGCCCAATGTGGGGAAATCGACTCTTCTAAATGCTCTTCTAGGGGTAAAACTCTCCATTGTCACTCCCAAACCCCAAACCACCCGGCAATCCATATTGGGTATTTTGAATGAGCCTCAAGTTCAACTTATTTTTTTGGATACCCCAGGATGGTTAGACGCGCACAATCCTTATGAGACTTTTTTAAAAAAATCCGTTCATCGTTCCGTTTATGATGATGCGGATTTGATTGTTTGGTTAATGGATCCAAAGATACCTGAAGAAAAAGACAAGCTTCTTGCTAAAAAACTCGCTGGGATAAATAAGCCGCTTTTTGTCATTGTGAACAAATGCGATCTTCTAAATAAATCCGATATCATTGCGTCTATTAATCAAGAAATTAACTCCCTGATTTCTTCTGAATTTCATTTTGGGGTGATCTCTGCCAAAACAAAAAAGGGAATATCGGAATTGAAGAAAAAAGTGATATCTGCCCTTCCTGTCTCTCCTCCCTATTTTCCAACGGATCAGCTGACCGATCGCTGGGAGAGGTTTTATGTGAGTGAGCTCCTCCGTGAAGCCATCTTTAAACAATACCACGATGAAATACCCCATGCTTGTGCCATCTCAATAGAGGAATTCAGGGAAAGAGAAGGGCAAAAGGACTTTATCAAAGCCACGATTTTTGTGGAGACTGAAAGCCAGAAAGGCATCCTAATTGGACAAAAAGCCCGATCTCTTCGTCAATTGGGACAAGCAACAAGAGAGGAGATCGAAAAAACCTTGGGGCGAGAAATATACCTAGAAATCAACGTGAAAGTTAAGAAAGCTTGGCGGAAAGACGCTGAGTTTATTAAGACCCTGTTTCAAGAATATTGATTGGATTGCTGATGGTGCCTTTTGCGGGCATTGTGTTCGATTTTGTTAATAATTCTTTTTTAGCACTCTTACTTTCTGCTTGACAGATTTGAACGGCTTAATTAAAATCTTCCCATCTTGAACTAACTGAGGCTTTTTTTTGGATCAGTCTCAGAGAGAAAAACCATCTTTCGTACTGGATGGCTTTTTTTAAGTTCTAATTTTAGCAGTCTTCTATTGGAGGTGCCAATTATGGCCGAAGCAACATTAAGCGGCGTTAAAATAAAACCCCTTGGAGACCGACTTTTGGTTCGACCCATTGATAAAGGGGAAACCAAAAAGAGCGGCCTCATCATTCCTGATACCGCAAAGGAAAAACCCCTTCAGGGGAAAGTGGTGTCCGTTGGATCTGGAAAAGTGACCGATGAAGGAAAAACACTCCCGATGAACGTCAAAATCGGAGATGAAGTTCTTTATGGTAAATATTCTGGAACCGAAATCAAAATCGATGACGTGGATCATCTCATATTGCAACAAGATGATGTCCTCGGCATCATTGAATAATTTTTAAAGTTAAGGAGAAAACGATATGGCAAAACAAATTTTAAATGGAGATCAAGCCCGCCAGGCCCTGAAAAGAGGGGTGGATAAACTAAGTGATGCTGTCAAAGCCACCCTGGGTCCGAAGGGACGGTATGTGGTTTTGGATAAAAAATTCGGATCACCCACCGTTACCAACGATGGTGTAACTGTGGCCAAGGATATTGAAATTGAGGATCCTTTTGAAAACATGGGAGCCCAATTAATCCGAGAAGTCGCATCAAAAACAAATGATGTGGCCGGAGATGGAACGACAACTGCTGCTGTTTTGGCACAAGCTGTCATTACCGAAGGAATTCGGAATATTACAGCCGGTGCCAATGCCAATCATATCAAGAGAGGCATTGATAAAGCGGTCGAAAGTGTTGTTAGCCATCTGAAAAAAGTGTCAAAGAAGGTCAATATTGATAAGGAAAAAGAAAAAGCGAGAGAAGAGATCACCCAAATCGCCACGGTTTCTGCGAATGACCGGGCCATTGGTGGATTGATTGCAGACGCCATTCTCAAAGTCGGTCGAGATGGGGTTATTACGGTTGAGGAAGGAAAATCAGCTGATACCACCCTTGAAGTTGTGGAGGGAATGCAGTTCGATCGGGGTCACATCTCTCCTTACTTTGTAACCGATGCGGAAAGAATGGAAGCTGTTGTGGAGAATCCCTATATTATTGTCACTGACAAAAAAGTGTCTGTTATGTCAGACCTTTTGCCTCTTCTTGAAAAAATTCTTCAAACCGGCAGACCTTTCATTCTTGTTGCAGAAGATGTTGAGGGAGAAGCTTTGGCCACTTTGGTGGTGAACAAACTTCAGGGTCGGCTTCGTTGTGTCGCAGTGAAGGCTCCTGGTTTTGGTGACCGGAGAAAAGAAATGTTGGAAGACATTGCTGTTTTAACGGGCGCTGTTGTGATCAGTGAAGAAAAAGGTTTAAAGCTGGATAAAGCCGATTTGGCTTCTTTGGGTTCTGCCAAACGGGTGGTTGTTGATAAAGAAAATACCACCATTGTTGATGGAGAAGGGAAAAAGAAAGATATTGATGGACGCATTTCCCAAATTCGCAAACAAATCGAAGAAACCTCTTCTGATTATGATCGGGAGAAACTTCAGGAACGGTTGGCCAAATTGGTTGGCGGTGTTGCCGTCATTAATGTTGGAGCAGCCACTGAAACCGAGATGAAGACCAAGAAATTTAAAGTTGAAGACGCCATGCACGCTACCCGTGCGGGTGTCGAAGAAGGTGTTGTCGTGGGAGGCGGATCTGCGCTCCTGCGGTCGGCTGAAGCCCTTGCCCAAATTAAGGGAGATGATATTGATGAACAAACGGGAATCAATATCATTCGGCGTGCCCTTGAAGCTCCGGTGAAACAAATTGCAGAGAATGCCGGTGTTGATGGTGCCGTTGTTGTGGCCAGAATCCTAGACGAGAAGAAAAAAGCGACTTACGGATTCAATGCCGATTCCGGTGAATTCACCGATCTGCAAAGTGCGGGTATTATTGATCCAACAAAAGTGGTCAGAAGTGCCCTACAAAATGCGGCCTCTGTTGCGAGTCTTCTGTTAACCACCGAAGTTCTTGTTACGGATATTCCGGAGAAGAAGAGCAATGCTGCTCCCCCTGGAGGCCCCATGGGAATGCCGCCAGGCGACTTCTAACTTATTTCCTCAAACACCTGTCACTCGTCACTGGGGAAAGGGATTTCTGTTCATCCGAACTGAAATCCCTGATTCCCAGTGACGAGAGGACGGGTGCAGAAATGCTCCTTCTTGTGGTATGATCTTCCCTTATGTCTGAATCCAACTCCTCTTCCCCATCATCCAAATCTGATACTTTTTCACTTACTAAGGTTTATCAACCCAAAGAAGTGGAAGCCCGTTGGTATGAAGTTTGGGAGAAAAAGGGTTATTTTGAACCTTCTTCCAATAATTCGACTTATACCATTGTCATTCCGCCTCCCAACGTAACCGGTTCCCTCCATATGGGACATGCTCTCAATTCCACCTTACAGGATGTATTAATTCGGTATCAAAAAATGAGGGGAAAAGCTGCTTTGTGGGTTCCGGGCACTGATCATGGTGGAATCGCCACTCAAAATGTGGTTGAGAAAATTCTCAAATCGGAAAAAACAGATCGCCATCAAATGGGACGAGAAACCTTCCTGAAACGAATGTGGAAATGGCGGGAAGAAACAGGAGATTCCATCCTCTCCCAGCTGAGACGCCTTGGCACAACGTTGGATTGGAAACGGAATCGATTTACAATGGATGAGGTGTGCTCCAAAGCTGTTCGGTATGCGTTTGTTGAATTCTTTAACAAAGGGCTTCTTTACAGAGGGAATCGATTGGTGAATTGGTGTCCCCGTTGCCACACAGCTTTGGCAGATATTGAAGTCGAACACAACGAAACAAAAGGGAACCTTTGGCATATCCGTTACCCTATTGTTGAGCGTCGGAAAAAAAACCGGCAGAACAATGCCGATACCAACCCAGATTCATCTTTCGAAAAGGGATACATCACCGTTGCGACCACTCGCCCGGAAACCATGTTGGGGGATTCGGCCGTTGCGGTTCATCCAAAAGACCCAAGATACAAAGATGTTATTGGTCTCCATATTCAACTTCCCTTAACTTCTCGAACCATTCCCATTATTGCAGATGAGGCCGTGGATAGATCTTTTGGGTCAGGTGCTGTCAAAGTCACGCCAGCCCATGATCCCGCAGACTTTGAGATGGCTGAGCGTCATGATCTTTCCCATATCACCGTTATCGGTTTTGAAGGAAAGATGACCAAAGAGGCAGGACTTCGCTATGAGGGGACAGATCGTTTTGATGCAAGAAAAATAGTGGTTGAGGGATTAGAAGAGCTGGAACTAATTGAGAAAGTGGAGGATTACAATTTGTCAATTTCCGTTTGTTATCGGTGTGACGATATCATTGAACCTCTTGAATCCGAGCAATGGTTTCTATCCGTAAAAGAAATGGCGAAGAAAGCACGAGAAGCCAATAAAAGTGGTCAAGTTAGAATTGTTCCCAATAGTTGGGAAAGTCCTTATCAGCTTTGGCTCCGAAATTTGAAGGATTGGTGTGTTTCTCGGCAGATTTGGTGGGGACATCGCATTCCCGTTTGGTACTGTGTAAAGGAAGTCCAAGGTAAATCAATTCCAACGGACTGTCCTCCCATGGCTGCCATCGAAGAACCCAAGCTTTGCCAACAGTGTGGAAACAAAAAACTCATCCAGGATCCTGATGTCTTGGATACCTGGTTTTCTTCAGCCCTTTGGCCGTTTTCGGTATTTGGTTGGCCCAACAATACAGAAGATCTAAAGCGGTTCTATCCCACAACGACGCTCGTAACCGGTCATGAGATTTTGTATTTGTGGGTAGCGCGAATGGTCATGTTTGGCCTTTATTTCTTGGATAAGGTTCCCTATTCGACCGTCTTCATTCATGGAATCGTTAGAGATAAAAAAGGACGAAAAATGTCCAAATCCCTTGGGAACGTAATTGATCCCCTGGATCTCATTGCGGAATATGGGGCCGATGCGATGCGGTTTTCATTGACACAATCCGCTGCTCCTGGTCGAGATATGCAAATCTCAAAAGATAGTTTTATAGGGGCCCGCAACTTCTCAAACAAAATATGGAATGCCACCCGTTTCTCATTGACCCATCTTAAAAACATGAAGAGTATTCCACCTTTAAAAGAAGTAAAGAATCATTTTGACTCAGTGGACAAATGGATTCTCCATGAATTTAATGAAGTGATTCGTCGAATGACCCAGGCAATGGATCAATATGATATGGATATGGCGGCCCGTGAGATATACAACTTTTTTTGGGCCCAATTTTGTGATTGGTATTTGGAAATGATCAAGCCCCGTTTGGATAAAGATTTGGCTGCACAATTTGGTTACACCTCTGAATCAGGAGAGGCGGCCAGGACTGTGCTTGCCACCATTCTTGAAGGATGCTTGCGTCTTCTTCATCCCTTTATGCCTTTTTTGTCAGAGGAATTGTGGCAAAAACTACCCAAGCCATTGGGTAATTCGGCGGAGCATGTAATGGTTAGTGAATGGCCTCACGAATCCAAAGACAGAGAAGATAAAAAGGTTGCTGATAAGGTGGAACTGTTAAGGGAAATTATTACCAAGTTGCGTTCCCTTCGAAGTGAGATGGGAATTCCCGTGATGCAGAAAATCCAGGTTATTGCACGAACCGAGAAAAAACAAACCATTGATCTTCTCCAAGAACACCAACCCATTTTGACGTTTCTTAATAGCAAGGTGGATAAACTCACCATTGATGCGGCTTATATGCGACCCAAAGCCACGGCCGTTGCGGTGGTTCCTGGAGCTGATTTGTATGTTCCACTTGAGGGACTGATTGATTTTTCCAAGGAGAAATCTCGCTTAGAAAAAGAATTGGGGACCGTCCGAAGTGATGCGGAGCGCTTATCCAAGAAATTAACCAATCAAGATTTCCTCTCCTATGCCCCAAAAGAGGAGGTCAACAAGGCCAAGACCCGCCTTCAGGATTCAGAGGAAAGAGTAAAAAGGTTGTCAGAGAATATTAATCTTCTTACCACCTAAAGAGGGAAGGGGGGATTGCCTGGCCAGGGGTAACAAATCTGGTTGTTTGATACATTAAATTCACAAAAAAAACCCTTGAAAAATAACGATTCGGCATAAAACTTAAAGTATGCAGCAGATTTTGAAAATATGGCCTGTTTATGACACGAAAATTAAGGAATAACCTCCTAAAGATCAGTGAAATGGCCCAAAAAGCGGATGTTTTGGTGTCGACCATCCGATATTACACTGATATTGGACTCATAAAGGCCGCCACAACAACAGAGGGTGGACACCGCCTTTATGAAGAAACCCCCACCTTGGATCGGTTGAACAAGATCAAACGCATGGTGGCCAAGGGTTTGACCTTGCCTGAGATCCAATCTCAAATCGAAAATGAGGTCGCCACAAAGAAAATCCTTGTTGTCGACGATGAACCGGAAATTGTGGATTTTCTTCGAGACTTATTGGCCGATCAATTTCCCCATCAACTTCAATCTGCTCAAGATGGATTTACCGCAGGACGGTTGGTTCAGGTTTTTGCCCCTGATCTTGTCATTTTGGATTTGCTTCTACCGGGGGTCGATGGTTTTCAGGTATGCAAAATGATTCGGGATGACCCCGAAACAGACCGAACCAAAGTCCTCGCTGTAACAGGTTACGATTCCGATGAGATCAGAGAGAAGATTCTCGAGTCCGGAGCCGATGATTATTTGGGGAAACCCTTGGAATATCAACCAACACTAGATAAAATAAAAAAACTGTTGGGCGTGAGTATAAAAGGGACGGTAAAATAACAACTCTTGTCGGTTAACTATTCTCTACGAATCTTAGAAGACAACCAATTTCGGTTCTGGATTTCGCTTTTTATCTTTTTAATTTCAGCGCTGCTCTCTTATAATGCGCCCCCTTCCCACTTTTTTTCCATAACCATCCTTTTCTTTTCATACACAACGCTCTTCGGAGTGGCTCATATTCTTGCCAGAAGAAACCAGGCTACCCATACTCATCAGTATTCCCTTATTGCTCTTGATGCCATTGTGATTACCGCCGCCATCCATTTCTCAGGCGGATTAAATAGTCCGCTTTATATCCTCTATATCGTGTTGTTGGGTGTTTGTATTTATCACGATTCTCTTTCGGATTTTCTCTATGCCTCTTTCTTATCCGTCTTTCTTTATGCAGGACTTTTGTTTTGGGGAGAACCGGTGTCTATCTCTACATTTACTTCCATCGGAGCCCAACTTCTCCTTATGGGAATTTTAACGGGTGTTTTATCTGTAATTTTAATTCGACTTAACCGCCAGCGAAAGATGAATGAAAAAATGATCTCGCGGTCAAGAACAATGGCTTTTGTTGCTGATGTATTGAGTGGTTCCCTCAGTAATTCGCGCAATTGGGTTAGAAAAATAACATCTATGATCGAAAAAGAAATTCGAAATGATGGACTGAAATGCCGTGTTGTCATTCATAAGGGTATTCAACCTTATTTGCCGCCCTCGGGAGGAAAAACGGGTATCCAAATACCCATTATGGTTGGAGACGTTGTATTCGGAACGATGATCATCACCAGTGAAGAGAAGAAATCCTTAAACTCGGTTGATCAGGATTTCTTTTCATCAATTGCCCATTCCCTTGGCCTTTCTCTGCACAGGGCCCGACTCTGGGATGATCTTCAAGAACAATTGAGAAAGGTTGAGGCTACCATGTTGTTGAAGTCTGATTCCCTTTCAGGTTCTCCGTTGTCTTTGCTTGGAAATGAGGGGGATTATCAAACCCTTGACGAGATGGTTGATTTGGTCGATATGGAAAAAGGCCAAGTGAATTTGAATCTGAACCGACATTCAATCGATAAGGCCATTGAAGAGGTTGTGAATGACTTAAAAGGGCTCCCTTCGGCTCCGGATGTTGATATACGGGTCATGGGACCTATTCGGGCCATTCAACCTTTCCAGGCAGATTGGGGGAAGCTTAAAAGGGTTGTTGAACATATGATTAGAGAGATGATGACAGCAAATCCAAACACAAAAGAACTTCTTTTTCGGCTAAATCAACCCAATGATGATACGTTGTCGTTATCAATTCAAGATCCTTATCGAGAAAGAGGATCTAGTAAAAAAGAGGAAATCTCTTCAACCTCAGATCCTTTGTTAAATGAGGATCCGAAAAAGAGAAACTCCCATCTGTGTCTTCTTTATTGCAAAAAGGTGATCGAAGCCCATCATGGTAGGTTTTGGATTGATCATCAGGATGGAGAGACGTTTGATTTGATAAATTTTTCCATACCGCTTAATTCAAGGTTGGAAAAAATCTCACTTTCGGAAAACGCCTAAGTTATCCCTCGCATTGTGAGTTATGTGTTTCGATGATTTTTTTAAAACGCCAATAGGCGGGTTTTGGTGTTAAGTCGTTTCGGACAATCCCCAAATAGTCAGTGGCGTCCTTAAATTCTCCTTCCAGATCTCTATAAAAGGCCCAAAAAATCTTTTTAAGAGACGGGTGGTGTAATCTCCTTTCATAGATGATCTCCAACCAATCAGCCTGTTGTGTCTCGTTCATGCTTCCTCCAGAAAACCAGTTCTGCTGCGGTGTTCCATCGGGCAATCCGGGGCATCCCACTTCGGTGATCCAAATAGGTTTGTTTGTGTCCGCATTCGTGTCCATGATCGATCGAATCCCCTTTATTAGGTGATCAAAATCCTCCAACACAGCGGGAGAAATGGGGTTAAAGAAAGTGTGGATATTGAGAATATCGAAAAAGGGCGCGGCACCGGCCTGATAAAGATTTGTGACATCCTCCATGACCGGAGAGGCAAGCCCGCCGTTTAAAACAAGGCATTGTGAATCGGCTTTTTTTGCGGCCAAATAACTTTCCTTAAGCAATTCGCTGTATCGTTTTAATCCATCTTTCGGTCCAGTCCAGTAGAAAGGCAAATTCGGTTCGTTCCAGATTTCCCAATGCTTTACCTGGTTTTTGAAGTGCTGGACTGTTTGGGAAACGTAGTTAGAGAATTCCGAAAAATTCTCTGGGGGGTGATTCCAGATTTCTTGATTATTTTCATCGACTCGAAATTTGTTGTACTGCAGAAGTCCCAGTGTATCGATGTTCCTTTCTTTTAATAGGGAAATAATGTTGTGGTAGCGATCAAAATCAAATTGACCAGAGGGGAGTTGGACATCACACCAGAGAATATCCAAACGGACCATTCGAATTCCAAGGTCGGCAATTTGATCCACCGCTTTTGGAAGGAGCTTCTCAGGGAAGTGATGGCGATTCCAGTCGTGATTCCAATGAAGGAAAGCGAGAAGACCGAAAGGATCGGACGCACTCATCGGCGGACTTCCTTTAACGCGCTTTGAATTTTTCCACCCCCGATCACTTCTTTGGCTTGTAGATGATCATCCCAGCGATAAATTACCGCTGCTTGCCCAGGAGAGACAGCACGTTGGGGATCATCAAATCGAACTTCGAATGTTCCATTTTTAACAGTAATAGTGGCAGGGGTGGGTTCGTGTTTGTAACGAATTTTTACAAAAGCAGAAAAAACAGGGGCTGGGGGATCTCCCGCAATCCAGGTTGTATCGTTTGCAATGAGGCCAGTTGACAATCCTTCTTTATCGGGTCCAACGACCACGGTGTTGGATTTGGGATCAAGATTTGTAACATAGTATGGTTCTTTTGTGGTGAGCTTTAAGCCCTTCCGTTGACCAACGGTGAAGTAAGCCACTCCTTCATGACTTCCGATGACACATCCCTGTTGGTCTTTAATTGGGCCTGAATGGGCATTGGGATGGTGGTCCCGTTTCCTTTCCAGGAGGGTTGTTTTCATGAAGGAATGATAATCACGATTGGGAACGAAGCAGATTTCTTGGCTATCCTTTTTGTCTGCATTGGGAAGAGACAATCGACGGGCTTGCTCACGGATCTCTGACTTGTTCATAAATCCGACAGGAAATAGGGTTGTTGCCAATTCTGAATTGGTTTCATGATAGAGAACATAGGATTGGTCTTTTGTCTTATCGACAGACTCATAGAGATGAAAAGTTTCTTTTTCAGTATGATTTTTTTTAATAATACGAGCATAGTGTCCTGTTGCGAGGAAGGAACAATCCAAAGTTTGAGCAAAGGTTTTTAATTTATCGAATTTGATAAATCGGTTGCAGGCCAGACAAGGATTGGGGGTTTCACCGTTAAGATAGGAGTCAACAAAGTAATTGATTACGGTATCTTCAAAATCGACGGCATAATCCAAAACATAATGAGGAACCCCAATCCTCTCGGCACCACGTTTGGCGATGGCAATGTCTTCTGGATTGCCACAACATCCAAATTCACTTGCTCCTTTTTTAAGCAGACGGAGAGTCACCCCAATAACCTCATACCCTTCTTCTTTTAGAAGAGCAGCGGCAACAGAGGAATCAACCCCTCCAGAGAGAGCAACAAGAACCTTCTTCTTATTTTCCATTTTGTTGAACTACTGATTATTATTTTGAGGCCTTTTTGTGTTTGTCATCGTAGATTTTGAGGGCTGACTTTAACGCATCAACGGCAAGGTCGGGACAGTGTAATTTTATGGGAGGGAGACCTCCAAGAAGATCAACCAAATCCTTGGGTTTGATTTTCTGTGCGTCTGCTACCAATTTGTTTTTTAAATGTTCGGTGAGGATCGAACCAGAGGCAATGACAGCACCGCATCCCATGGTTTTAAAAGTGGCTTGTTCAATTTTCCCATCTTTTATTATTAAGTAGAGCTTCAGGACATCTCCACAAATGGGATTGGCTCCAGTGCCATATGCATCGGGATTGTTCAATTCAGATAAGTTGCGGGGATTTTGAAAGTGATCCAGAACAATTTGATTGTACATGATTGACCGTTCCTATTTATTGACCAATTCCCTCCAGAGAGGATGAGTATCTCTGATTCTTTGAACGCAGTTTTTGAGGGCTTCAATGGTCATTGATATTTCCTCGCCCGTTGTGGAAGGTCCCAAGGAAAGCCGTAAGGCGGCGTGGGCTTGATGTTGAGGAAGCCCCATTGCCAGCAGAACGTGTGAGGCCTCCACGCTTCCCGTTGCGCAAGCACTTCCATTTGAACAGGATACGCCTTTTAAATCGAGTGCCATAAGAAGAGAAGAGCTATCCGTATAATCGAAACAAATGTTTGAGGTATTGGATATTCTTTTTTCTTGATGGCCATTTACGAAAGTATGAGAAATTTGACTCGTTACTTTTTCTTCTAAAAAATCACGTAACTCTTTTACGTGTGTGTTGTTTGAAATCCTTTTTTGGGCGATCTCGGCTGCCTTGGCCATTCCGACGATACCCGCGACATTTTCTGTCCCGGCTCGGCGGTTTTTTTCGTGACGGCCTCCGTGAAGAAGAGATTCCAATTGGGTTCCTTTTCGTATATAAAGAAGCCCAACTCCTTTCGGTCCCCCAAATTTGTGAGCAGAGAGGCTTAAGAGATCCACTCCCCATTCCTTCACATCAATGCAAATCTTGCCCGCCGCTTGAACTGCGTCCGAATGAATAAGAACTTCCTTTTCTTTGCACATTTTGGCGATCTCTTGTATGGGCTGAATGACACCTGTTTCATTGTTAACCGCCATCATTGAGACCAGAATGGTATCTGGGGTCAACGATTCTTCAAATGCTTCCAAATTGATCAATCCGTCTTGTTGGACCGGTGTCACCACGTGGTCAATTTGGCCCTTTTCTGCCAAGTGATACAAAATATTTCGAACAGAAGCGTGTTCGATTGAGGAAGAAACAATACGTCTGCCTTTTGAATGGTAGGCATCAAGCGTTCCTTTGATGGCCATATTGTTTGATTCGGTGGCACAAGAAGTAAACACGATTTCATCTGGATCCTCTGCGCCGATAAAGTGAGCAAGGGTTTTGCGGGCATCCTCAACGGCTTTCCTGGTCCGCTGTCCCATTTGGGTAATTGAGGACGCGTTTCCGTATTCCTCATTCAAGTAGGGAAGCATGGCCTCAAGAACCCCAGATGAGAGGGGAGAGGTGGAATTATGATCGAGATATATTTTTTTTGTCACTTTCTAAATTAATCCCAGCATCATTTGTGCTGATTCTGATGCATGAACACGTGGATCCCACTTTGGTGACCAAACGGTATTAATTTTTACATCTTTTACGTTGGGGAGTCGAGCCAGGATAGCATGGGTTTGACCCAGAAGTTGAGGACCATAGGGACACGCAGGTGTGGTCAATGTCATGTCCACGCTTACCTGGTGGTTTATTTCATCTCGTTCAATCTTGTAGATGAGCCCAAGATCAATAATGTTGATGTGAATTTCCGGATCTTCGACTGCCATCAAAACATTCTTAATTTCTTCTTCCGATGGGATTGTTTTGGTTTCGTCAATGTTTTTGTCGGTCATAATGATCCTTCCTTTTTTTCATGGTTTTTTATTGATTCGAGGAGTGTATTCCAGGATAGAAGGGCGCATTTGATCCGAACGGGATATTTTCTGACTCCTTCCAACGCAACGGCATCCCCTATTTCATCCAAAGGTGCAGTGGTTGTGTATTCTGGATCTTCTATTCCAAAAATTTTTTTAAAGGTGGCAGACAATTCCTTAACATCTTTAATTAAACGTCCTTTTATAACATCTGTCATCATGGAGGCAGCCGACTGCGAAATGGCACATCCATGACCTTCAAATTTCACTTCTTTGATCGAATCATTCTCAATCAGAAGCATGACCGATATCTGGTCCCCACAAAGAGGATTGACTCCCTCGCTGTGGGTGTTGGCATTCTTGAGTTTTCCTTTGTTATGGGGGGATTTGAAGTGGTCAAGAATTACTTCGCGATACAGATCATCAACACCACCAAATGAGCCCCCTTGCAGTTTGTCCATTGTTATTGTCTCTTCATGGGGGATGGGCTCAATTGAAATACATCGTTGACTTTCTGGAGACCTTCCAATAAGCGGTCAACATCATCCTTTGTATTGTAAATATAAAAACTCGCTCTCACGGTCGAAGAAACATCAAGCGCTTTCATTAAAAGTTGGGCACAATGGTGGCCCACACGAACCGCAATTCCTTCATCACTGAGGATGGTTCCTACGTCATGGGCATGAACAATATGATGATTGAAGGAAATTGCTCCACCTTGTTTGTTGGAATCATTCGGTCCATAAAGGGTGATATCAGGGAGTTGAGAGAGCTTCTTAAGGGCATAGTCTGTTAACTCTTTTTCGTGTTCACGAACTGCATCCATGCCGAGTTCACTCAGCGTGTCCAAAGATTCAGAAAAAGCGGCGACATCGGCATAATTGGAGGTTCCCGCTTCAAATTTGAAAGGAAGTTCGGCCCATGTAATTTCTTCCAAAGAGACTTTGCTGATCATCTCGCCACCCCCAAGAAAGGGATCCATGGTTTCGAGGATATCGGGTCGTACCCATAATACCCCCACTCCCGTTGGTCCCAACATTTTGTGACCAGAGAAGGCAAAAAAATCACATCCCATTTCTTGAAGGTTGACGGGGTAATGTGGAACCGATTGTGCCCCATCCACCAAAACAAGAGATTTATTCTGGTGGCTCAAATTTATGATGGTTTCGAGGGGATTGATGGTTCCAAGGACATTGGACATGGCGGTTACCGCCACGAGTTTTACCCTGGGATTGCATTTTTTTTGAAAGTCATCCAAATCAAGGGAATGCCGATCCTTGAGTTTTACGATAGAAAGTTTAACGCCTTTTTTTTTGGAGAGAAGATACCAGGGAACAATATTGGCATGATGTTCCATTTCGGTTAGGAGGATTTCATCGCCCTCTTTTAAAAACTTTGAACCCCATGCATGTGCCACCAGATTAATGGATTCGGTGGTGCTACGGGTAAAAATGATGTTATGGGAGGAGGGGGATCCAAGAAAATCGGCACATTTTGTTCGGGTTTTCTCATAAAGATCAGTGGCTTCTTCAGCTAAGGTGTAGACTCCGCGATGAATATTGGCATTGGATTCCCGATAGAATCGAGAAAGGGCATCAATGACACGTGTGGGTTTCTGCGTGGTCGCGGCATTATCTAAGTAAACCAAGGGTTTCCCATTCATGGAACGGGCCAGAATTGGAAAGTCGCGATTTAATTTTATTGGATCGATTTTTTTCATAACTTAATAAATATTTTCCCATCCTCCATTTTGATCTCATACAAGTGGAGCGTTTCTGTTGCGGGTAAGGTTTGCGGATTTCCGTTTGTTACATCAAATTTGGCGCCATGAAGGGGACAGGTTACTTGTCCCTCTTCAACCGGACACTCTGATAAAGGGGCGGCTGCGTGGGAGCAGGTATCTTCAAAAGCCGAATATTTGTCATTCCAATTGGCCACGCAAATATTGATCTCTCCCACCTTGACTTGTGTTGTTCGATTCTTGGGGAAATCGTCAACGGCTCCAATCTTAATAAAATTATTAGACATCGTTCGAAGTCCTCATTGAGAATTCTTACTATTGTTTTTGGATTTTCTCTTCAATAAACGATCGGAGCCGATCTTGGACCGTCTCAGAAGGAAGTGCAGCTATCACGGGTTCAACAAATCCTTGAATTATAATCTTCTCGGCCAAATCTGGGGGAACACCCCGGGTTTGAAAATAGTACTTTTGGTCCTCATCCACTGGTCCCACCGCTGCTCCATGGGCACATTTGACATCGTCGGCCAATATTTCCAGGTTTGGAATGGCGTCGGCTCTTGCTTCTTTGGATAAAATCAAACTTTTTGAGGATTGATAAGCATCCGATTTTTGGGCTTCTTTGATAATAGAAACCATTCCGGAAAAGAAAGACTTGGATTGTCCTTGAAGGGCTCCTCGAAACTGAATATCACTGGTGGTGTGGGGGGCATTGTGGTTTTGCGTGATGCGATTTTCAAAGTTTTGCTTCCCATCTCCAAATAGAACACCAAGAATTTCATTTTGAGCACCAGGCCCATTTAGATACATCGTTGTTTCGTTGCGGGAGAGTCTTCCCCCAACAGAAATGGAGATGGTCTCAAGCTGGCTATCGGCTTCCTGAATTATATCCTGGAATTGAAAATGAAAAGTGTTGGCCCCCCAATGTTGAAGGTAATAGAAGGAAGCTTTCGCGTTTTTTTGAAGATGGACACTTGTCATGCTAGAAACAAAAGCAGGATTTTCAACTGATCCCTTGTTGGAATCTCTTGTTACCAATTCTTCCCAAATTTGAGCTTCAGCTCCTTCGGCAAGAAAAATAAAGTGGAGTGGAAACTGGGCAAGGGAGAGACCACCGCCAGATAGATATTGCTGAAGGGGAGCTGAGAGTTTGATGTTTTTGGGAATAAAAAGACAAAGCCCCCCGTTTCCTACCGCCAAGTTAAATAGTCGAAATTTGTTTGTTTTGGCGTTTTCAATGGCTTTGGTCCAGGCCGGTTTAAGAAATGATTCCTTTGATGTGAGTGCTTCCTCAACAGGATGCCATTCCAATCCCAGTTTCTTCAGTGATGACGGGACATCAACACGAAATCCCTTTGAATAATCCCAATTCACTTCAGCGGGCGTGTGACCATTGTATTGGAACGCATCCGTTAACGAGCTAAACGTGTCTGATAATCGTTTTGTGGTTTCAAGGGGGATATCCTGGGTTGGGAAGAATTGAAGGGTATCCCATTTGAGGGCTTTAAAATCCGTTTGGGCCCACTGTTTATCATTCTTGTTTGGCCAAGGAAGCTTATTAAATTCTTCTAATGCCCAAAGGCGAAGATCAAGAACCCACTTTGGTTCCTTTCTCTGAGCCGAAAACTCCTTTAGCCAACTCGAGTCGATATTTTTTAAGAGAATTTTTTTATCAGAAGTTGTAATCATCTTGTCTTTTTTGATTCCTTATTCAAACGAGAGGATACATATTATCCAATCGCTCCCTCCATCTCCAGTTGAATCAGACGATTCAATTCCACAGCATATTCCATGGGGAGTTCCTTAACAAAAGGTTCGATAAATCCGTTGACGATCATGGATTGGGCGTCGTTCTCGCTTAAACCTCGGCTCATCAGATAAAACATCTGTTCTTCACCTACTTTCGATACCGTTGCTTCATGACCCACGAAGGCATTTTTTTCGTTGATTTCCATTGTGGGATAGGTGTCGGAACGGGATGCTTCATCCATCAAGAGCGCATCGCAGCGAACACTGGCTTTGCATCCTTCAGCTGCTTTATTAACCCGGAGAAGGCCTCTGTACGATGTTCGGCCCCCATCTCGTGAAATGGACTTAGAAAGGATGGTTGAGGTGGTATGGGGTGCCACATGAATCATTTTGGCTCCGGCATCCTGGTGTTGTCCTTTCCCGGCATAAGCAATGGAGAGAACCTCACCTCGGGCCCCTTTCCCCATTAGGAAAACAGCAGGGTATTTCATGGTGAGTTTTGATCCGATGTTGCCATCCACCCATTCAACAGCCGCATCTTGATAAGCTGCGGCCCGTTTTGTCACCAAGTTGTAAACATTATTGGACCAGTTTTGAATGGTGGTGTAGCGAATTTTGGATCCAGGAAGGGCCACCAGTTCCACCACAGCCGAATGCAAGGAATCAGAGGAATAGGTTGGTGCGGTACATCCTTCAATATAATGAACATTGCTGCCTTCATCCGTAATAATGAGAGTCCGTTCGAATTGTCCCATGTTTTCTGAGTTGATCCGAAAATAGGCTTGGAGGGGAATTTCAACATGGGTATTTTTGGGAACATAAATAAAACTTCCCCCAGACCAAACAGCTGTGTTAAGTGCGGAGAATTTATTGTCAGCAGTTGGAATAATCGTCCCAAAGTACTTCTTAACAAGATCTGGATACTGTTTGACAGCATCATCCATCCCAAGAAAAACCACGCCCTGTTTCTCCAAGTCTTTCCGAACAGAGTGATAAACAACCTCAGATTCGTATTGTGCAGTAACACCGGCTAAGAATTTGCGTTCGGCCTCCGGAATGCCCAGCCGATCAAAAGTTTGTTTCACTTTATCAGGAACTTCGTTCCAATCGCGTTCGGTTTTTTCCGAGGGACGAACATAGTAATGAATATTTTTAAAATCCAATTCACCCAGCATTTTGGTGTTACCCCACGTCGGCATGGGTTTGGCTTCAAAAATGTCCAACGCTTTGAGGCGATTATTGAGCATCCATTTGGGTTCAGCTTTCATTTCAGACATTTCATGAATAAGTTGTGCTGTTAGGCCTTTTCCGGCCTTAAACACATTCTTCACATCATCATGAAAACCGTATTTGTAATCCTTATTTCCCAATTTGGGCTTGGCCATCTTTTCGGCTCCTTTTTCCAGCCCCCTTACCCTATACGGGGAGGGGGGATACTATTTCGTGGTCACGGTTTCTTTTAAAATCCAGTCATATCCCTTTGCTTCTAACTCGAGGGCCAATTCTTTTCCTCCAGATTTCACAATTCGACCATCGGCCAAGACATGAATGAAATCAGGGTGGATGTAATTCAAAATGCGTTGATAATGGGTAATGAGCAAAATTCCCTTTTCAGATGAACGGGTAGATTCGATTCCCTGGGCAACGACTTTTAACGCATCAATATCCAGCCCTGAGTCGGTTTCATCCAAGATGGCCAGATCCGGTTCAAGAAGAGCCAATTGAAGAATCTCATGGCGTTTCTTCTCTCCACCAGAAAATCCCTCATTAATGTATCGCCCCATAAAACTGTCTTTTATACCAAGGTGATCTGATTTTTCTTTGAGCTTTTTTCGAAATTCCAAAATGGGAATTTCTTTGCCCCGAACGGCTTGAAGACTGGTTCTTAAAAATTTGGAAACAGGCACACCTGGGATGGCCAAGGGATATTGAAAAGCCAAAAAAAGGCCCTTTTTTGCCCGTTCGTCCACATTGAAATCTTTCATATCCTCACCTTTGAAGAGGATTTTTCCCTTGGTCACAACGTACTTGGGATGTCCCATGAGAACGTTGGATAAAGTTGATTTTCCAGACCCATTGGGGCCCATAATCGCATGAACCTCACCCCGGTTGATCGCCAAATTGACCCCTTTCAAAATGGGTTTACCATCCACTGTAACGTGAAGGTCTTCGATTGAAATCAAGTTTTCATTTTTGCTCACGATTGACTCCTTTGGGTTCAATATATTTTCGTTCAGTGCATTCGAGCGGCTTCTTGACAAATTTTACCGAGTGTCTTATTCGACAGAATATTCATCACGGCTCCGTCGAGTTCATTGCAGATGGTCTGACTGAGGCATCCAGCGATTTCGTGACAATTGGATGATTGGTTCTCAGGATAACTACAAAGCATGGGTTCAAATGGTCCTTCTAAGGCCGTAATAATCATGAAGAGATTAATTTCATCAAGTGGTTTGGAGATCTGAAATCCGCCCCGTGGTCCGCGAATTGCTGTCACAAGGTCTGCTTTTTTGAGTTTAGAAAAAATTTGCTCCAAATATGGAAGAGGAATATTCTGCCGTTGCGAAACAGTATGTAAATTTTCCGGTTTCCCATTGCTATACCTAACCAGATGAATCAAGGCCCGGAGAGCATAGGTGGTTTTTGTTGATAATTTCATCATAACAAAGACAGCATAATATAGTTGACTAAAAAAGTCAACATTATAGACATGGCTTTAACTATTGATAATCAATTATTTGCAAACTTTCTAGAAAATGGAATTTTGATGTACAGGAAAGGTAAGAGGGTGCGGGTAATGGTTGATGTGAGAGCGGGAGAAAGGGAATGAAAAGGAGGAAACTCTATCTTGAAACGAGGATTCCGGACCCGCCGTGTTGTTCCCAAAGAGAGACCATGTTGGAGGCCCCATCTATAAGTTGTCGTAGGGCAAAATACCGAGAACCACCCGGTCGAGACATTCCGTAAATCCTAAATTTGTTTTCCACTTCACCAACTTTAACTTCGAAATGGTAGGTAAATTCATCCAATATATCCATTTTGGGATCTGGGGCATCCTTAATATGAAAAATTCGTTGTCGTTGCAGATCTCTCCATAATGAAAGATAGGTGTCCTTATCCATTTTTTCTCTTTGACGAAGAGTGGGATGACGTCGGTTTCGTTTGGGATTGTGGATGGTTTTCAGTACAGATATTTTTCCGTTTTTACAGGAAAGGATAACACCAAAGGATTTGACATTGGTGAACCCTCCAAAAGCGTTATAGGAAAGATAAGAATCCTGAAGGATGGTTTTTTCTGAAACCTGAATAACTGGAATGGGTTCGTTTTCAGCGATTTTGGCCTTTTTTCCGAAGAATCCGGCGTGGTTGGGGGCTATGACGAGAAGTTGGACCCAAACCAAAACAATTCCTTCTTTCAGAAGGCGAGACCAGGACGGAAAATTTATTCTTTTTCCTCGGAAATTCATTGCCGTTTTCCTCGTTTATCCCTTATATTTTGGTCCTTATCGATCCAGTATCTATGTTGCAACAAACAAGCCAGTTAAGCGTTAGGTCTGTCCTTTGGTTCAGTGTTTGTCCAAATTTCGGATTTGTCGATGTGACTCCTGTCTCATCGAAAATAACCTGTGAAATCAGGGGTGTTTTGATCCTTCATCGACGGAGGACAGATTTTGTCATATGACAAATTTGGTTATTAATTCCTTTCGCTCACGCATTCGCGATCGCATTCGACAATGAAATTCGATTCCGATCGCGAATGCGTGAGGGTGAGAGAATGTGAGGTGAGCAAATGGGCAGGGGTGGTATTGTAATGCTATTATGGGCCCATGTTTAAAAATATCAAGCATATCCACTTCATTGGAATTGGTGGGAGTGGAATGAGCGGGATTGCAGAAGTTTTGATCTCATTGGGATATTCCGTATCCGGAAGTGATTTGCAGAAAAGTCCCGTGGTAAAACGATTGGAGGATTTGGGTGCCAAGGTTTGGCAGGGTCATCAAGCTTCCCACATTGGGGACGCTGATGTGGTGGTAACATCAACCGCTGTTTCCGTCCAGAATCCTGAGGTGCGCGCTGCGAAAAAAGCGGGGATCCCTGTTATCCCCCGGATCGAGATGCTGGCTGAGTTGGCCCGATTAAAATACACCATTGCAGTTGCGGGTACACATGGAAAAACAACCACATCATCTCTCGTGGCCCAGGTCTTAAAAGAATGCGGTTTGGATCCCACCGTCATTGTTGGCGGAAGATTAAAGGCTGTTGGAACAGGGGGGGTTCTTGGCAAAGGGGATTATCTGGTGGCAGAGGCTGATGAGTCGGATGGTTCCTTCCTAAAGCTCTCTCCAACAATTGCCATTGTCACCAATATCGATGATGATCATCTTGACTACTACAAGACTTTTTCCAATTTGGAAAAAGCGTTTGCGGATTTTCTCGATCGCATTCCTTTCTATGGCGTGTCCCTCTTGTGTGGAGATGATCCAACCCTGCGGAAACTGATGCCCAGACTGAAACGTCGGTATGAAACCTATGGATTTGGAATAAATTGTGATTTGCGGGCTTCAAAAGTGGTAACAAATGCAGCCAATACCCAATTTGAGGTTCATTACAAAGCACAAAAATTGGGGACACTCCATCTCTCACTCGCAGGTCGCCATAACATATTAAATGCACTGGCTACGGTGGCTGTGGGATTAAATTTGAATTTGACTTTCCTTCAAATTGCCCGTGCCATCGAACAATTTGAAGGTGTCGGTCGTCGGATGGAATTAAAAGGTAATGTGGGGGGGGTTGTTATCCTTGATGATTATGGACACCACCCAACAGAAATGCAAGCAACCATTGAAGCCATTCGTGAACGCTGGCCCAAGAGCCGTCTTCATGTTGTTTTTCAACCACATCGGTTTTCTCGAACCCAACAACTTTACAAACAGTTTGCTAAAGTTTTGAGACAACCGGATCACGTTTTCCTCATGCCGATCTACCCCGCAGGGGAAAAGCCCATTAAAGGGATTTCTTCTCAGCTGATATCCAAATCAATGAAAAAGAAGAATTGGTCCTTTTGGAGTTTTAAAGATTCGGAAGACGATTTGGTCAATGGTTTAAAAACCGATGATGTCCTTCTCACTCTCGGTGCAGGGGATGTCTGGAAGGCAGGAGAAGATTTGGTGTTAAAGTCGCATTCCTTGGCTGCTGCTATTGCCCAGGCTCTCCCTTCAATTGGAAAAAGAATTAAAACCGAGGAACCCCTTTCACGGCATTGTACGTGGGGGATTGGAGGACCTGCCGAGGTTTTTGTTGAGGTTCATAATGTTGAGGAATTGCAGACCGTGGTTCAATTGGGGAATGAAAAGAATATCCCGATATTCCTTTTAGGTTGGGGTTCCAATATCCTACTTCCTGATGAGGGTTTAAGAGGATGTGTGGTTCGATTAAAAGGGGAATTTGAAAACATCCAAATTAAGGGAACAACCGTTCAGGTTGGAGCGGGGGTTCATTTGCCAAAATTGGCCCGGGTCTGTGCCAATCAAAATTTGATGGGTGTTCATCCTCTCGCCGGTGTTCCTGGAACCGTGGGAGGGGCCCTCATGACCAATGCTGGAACCAAAAAGGGATCCATCGGAGATGTTTTGGAAGAGGTAACTGTGATGGATTCTCGGGGACAACTCAAATCGATCCCCCGCGATCAGATTCAGCTGGAATATCGCTCCAGTAGTTTAGAAGGACAATGGGTTATTTCGGCCAAGTTTAATTTAAAGTCAGTAAAAAATGGAGATGCGTGGAAGGGAATCAAGGAAGAATTGGAATACCGGCAAAAAACACAACCTCTTGGGACGAAAAACGTGGGATCTGTATTTCGAAATCCTCCTGGTGATTATGCCGCAAGACTCATTGAGTCGGTTGGATTAAAAGGAAAGCAAATTGGCCAACTCCGATTCTCTCCCAAACATGCCAATTTTATTGAAAATCTGGGAAGAGGAACCGCAAAAGAGGCAGGTAACCTCATTCGGATGGCACAACGATTGGTGAAAAGAAAGTTTAACATTGATCTAGAACCAGAAGTGAAAATAATAAATTCGAAGTTGTAACCTCTTCTTTGCATGCGAGGTGTTATCGTTAAGAATATTCTACGTTGGCTTGGGCGCCGACGCGTGGCTGTTCTCAAGGGAGGGTGGTCGCGGGAGCGCGCCATATCATTGAAAACCGGCCAAGCTGTTGAGCAAGCCTTTCGGCGCTTGGGTGTTCGTTTTGCCTCTATTGATGTCCAAGGAAATATTGAAGAGGTTCTCAAAAAGAAAAATCCCCATTTTGCTTTTCTCTGCCTTCATGGGACCTTTGGTGAAGATGGACAGGTACAAAATCTCCTTGATCGATTAAAGATTCTTTATAACGGATCAGGAGCCCTTGCCAGTTCGCTGGCCATGAACAAAGCCTCATCAAAAGCACTGTTACAGGAAATTGGTGTTCCTACGCCTCCGTGGGTTCTTGTTTCCAAGAATTGGTTTCTTGAGAATTCGATGCAAGCCTCCAAAGAAGCCAGGCGGCTTCTTGCAAAAGGCCCTGTTTTTATTAAGCCAGTTGATCAGGGATCCGCCATTGGAGTGACCCAGGTAACCCGACCCCATCAATTGTCACAGGCTTTAACAACTTGTTTTTCCGTCTCGGACCAAGCGCTTGTTGAAGGGTTCATTAAGGGACGAGAGTTAACGGTGGGAATTTTGGGATCGAATCCTCTTCCGGTTGTTGAAATCGTTCCTGAACACTCCTTTTACGATTATCATTCCAAATACGCCAAAGGTGGATCACGACACTTGGTTCCAGCACATCTCTCCGTTCGATCCGCCCGATTGGCTCAAAAATTGGCCTTAAAAACTTTTCGGGGATTGGGGTGCTCTGCCTATGGCCGGGTGGATATCATGATGAGACCAAATGGCCAGATGATGGTTCTTGAGATGAATACCCTGCCCGGATTAACCAAGGTTTCTCTTTTGCCTGATGCCGCAAGAGCCAGTGGTATTCCATTTGATGAATTGGTTCTCCGTATTGTTGCTCATTCGGTTGATTCAATAAAAGGATTCCGGTGAAAGTATCCAATCGCTACAAAAGAAAAAAAAGGCCCCAGCGCGTTCGATTCCGACGACGTTATGCCAGTTCGCTTCTTTGGCGAACGATAAAAACCACATGGACCATTACAAAATTTGTGGTTTTTGGAGCTCTGCTTTTTGGAGGGGGGCTATGGTTGGGACGATTTTGGCACTCAAGCCCTCTTCTTAAAGTTCAACATGTTTTTTTTAAAGGAGATCTTCCGAAGGGACTTGCCGATTTTCTTTCTCTTCATTCTGGTCAGAACATTTTTCTTGTGCCAACCGGTCGCCTGGAAAAGAACGCACTGGTCCATTTTCCTGCCCTGAAAAAAATAAATATTGCCCGTAAAAAGGATCGGTCCATTCATGTGACGGGTTTTTACCGAACCCCATTGGCCTATCTTCCAGATGGATCAGAAAAACGGGCCATTGATGAAAACGGAGTGATTTTTCCTATTCATTCTGACATGAAATCTCCTGAACATCTTCCCTCCTTTTCTGGTTTGGTATCAGATTTGGAACGAAAAAGAATGGCAGGGGCGCTTGATGTAATAAAAAAGAACCGCGGTGAATTTTACAAGCAACTCAAAGAGATAAAAACTGATAAAATGGGTCAGGTTAAAATCACGCTTATCGACGACATTGTAATATACTGGGGTAAATTTGTTTCCCAATCGGTTCTTTTAAAGTCGAAGCGGATTGATGCAACATTAAAACGGTTTCGGCCTATAATAAAAAATGCATCTATGCGTTTTGTTTTGGATAACCGAATTGTGTTGGATGAAAATTTTGTTTTACGTAAGAATGAAAAAGTGGTTTTTAATGCTCGTTAGAGGGGGATACCTTGTCAAAACCTGAACTTGTCGCTGGACTTGACGTGGGAAGTGGACAGATTGTATGTGCAATTGGTCGTCGCCATCCTGATCAAGATCACGTGGAGGTCATCGCTGTTACCCGTCAGAATTGTCGCGGATTGAAAGGCGGCGTTGTTATCAATATTGATGAAACCGCGTTGGCCATCGGACGGGCTGTTGAGGCGGCTGAAGAAATGGCAAAAGAAACCGTTCGGGAAATGATTATTGGTGTTCGGGGTTCCCATATCCAAACCTTTAATCATCATGGTGCCATCAATATTGCTCGAACCGATAAGGAAATCACCACAGATGATGTTGAACAGGTCATTGAATCGACCAAAGCCGTTCCCATCTCCACAGATCGTGAAATCATTCATGTTATCCCGCAAGATTTTGTTCTCGACCGTCAACAGGGGGTCCCCAACCCGGTAGGAATGGAGGGATCCTTGTTGGAAGTCGAAGTTCATATTGTGACTGCGGGAACCAGCCATCTCAATAATATCTGGCGTTCCATTAACAATGCTGGATTTGCCATTCGAGAGCCCATTTATGGCCTTTTGGCTGTGGGGGATGTTGTTGTGACCCAAGAAGAAAAAGATTTGGGATGCGTCTTGGTGGATTTGGGTGGTGCCACAACCGGGTTGGCCATCTATATCGATGGTGGAGTCAAGCACACCAAGGAACTTCCCGTGGGAACCGATGCCATAACCAATGATTTGGCACATGCCTTGAGAACCTCTTTTTCGCAAGCCAAAATTGTGAAAGAGCGATATGGCGCGGCTGTTCGACCGTCACGAAAGAAAGTTTTGGTAACTGGTCAAGGCCACGAAGAAACCATTGACCCAGAAGAAGATGTGACTTATACCAGCGTGGATGGACGCACCCAAAAACAGGTTTCTCGAAATACCCTATTTGAATTCATCGCTCCTCGGGTTGAAGAAATCTTTACCCTCATTCAAAGTGAGGTTGAAAGTTCCGGAATGGCAGAGCGTGTGGTGGCTGGGGGGGCCATTTTAACGGGAGGTGGATCGATGATGCCCGGAATGGTTCAAGCCTCTGAAAAAATATTGGAACTTCCCTCTCGCCATGGGCTTCCCCAGAATATAACAGGCCTTCCCGAAATCGTTTCCCATCCCACGTATGCAACAGCGGTTGGCCTTCTTAATTATCATTCTCTTGGAGAATGGTCAGGTTCCCAACGCGCCATTCGCCGCAGCGGCGGATCCATTTTTCAACAAATACGAGGATTCTTCTCGGATTTGTTCTAATTCTCGATAGGATGGATGAGGTTAAATAAATGACACGAATTAAATTCACTGATGATTTTAAAGAGCAACCGGCGATTATTCGCGTAATGGGGCTGGGGGGCGCTGGAGGGAATGCTGTTAATCGGATGATCGAGGCCGATGTGTCCCAAGTGGAATACTATGCTGCCAACACCGATGCCCAGGCTCTGCGACGACATTTGGCCCCTGTTCGTATTCAGATGGGAGAAAGTTTAACCAAAGGGCTCGGTGTAGGGGGAAATCCCACCCTTGGTCGGCAAGCTGCCGAGGAATCAGAACATCGTTTGCAAGAGGTTCTTTCTGGTGCTGATATGGTCTTTTTGACGGCAGGAATGGGAGGGGGAACCGGAACCGGTTCAGCCCCCATCGTTGCCAAAATTGCCAAAAATCTGAAACCAACACCCCTGGTTGTGGCGGTTGTAACCCGGCCCTTTCAATTTGAAGGATTGGTCCGAACCCAACAAGCCAATCGGGGAATCGATGAACTCAGGCCTTTTGTCGATACCTTGTTGGTGATCCCCAATGACCGGCTTTTTGAAATTATAGATGAGAAAACCCCGACACTCGAAGCTTACCGTGTGGCCGACGATGTGCTCCGGCAAGCCATGCAAGCCATCTCCGATGTCATCACCACGCATGGTTTGGTGAATGTTGATTTTGCTGATGTGAAAAGCATCATGACCAATTCTGGAGAGGCCCTCATGGGGATGGGAACGGGGCTTGGTGGCGACCGTGCTGTTACCGCGGCCCGTCAAGCTGTTGAGTCACCGCTACTCGAAAATATTTCCATTGATGGTGCCAAGGGTGTCCTGGTTAATATTACGGGTAATAAGAACGTGACGATGTTTGAAGTTCGGGAAGTGATGGATTTTATTGGCGCTTCGACTTCTCCCCAGGCCCACGTTTTCTATGGACAAGTATTTGATGAATCTCTTGAAGACAAACTTAAGGTGACCGTCATGGCCACCGGTTTTCCCACCAAGACCATTAAGAAAGGCTTGGAGGTGGGAACCACCCAAAAGAAAGAACCGGCGCTATCTGGAGTCCCAGGCAATCCATCCTCCCAAAAATCATTGATAGATGAGGATTTGCGCCGTCCTGCTTATCTGCGTTTGCGAAACCGCAAGTTAAAATAGCCCAAAAAAATAGAATAAATAGTTGTTGAAGAAAGGGAAGTTCCCTTTTAGACTTTATATCGTATGGACGCGCCAAATTCGCCAAATCCCAAAGATCCGGCTGAGCAATCACAACCCTCATCTATGTCAGAACAGGAGGGTGAAGAGAATTCAGAGGATCAATCACCCAAAGAGAACGAATCAACAAATGGACCGGAGAATGTGATCCACCCGGATCCTGCCCCTCCTTCGAAAAAGAAATCTCCGAAAATATCAAAGGATTTTATTTCAACTCTTTCTGGTGAGATGTCTGATGTGCCTGATATTTCTTCCCTTCAAGATCAGGATAAAGGAGAAGAGGCTGCTAAGGGGCCCTCTAGAGCTGAAAGAAAGAATCCTCTCAGTTCGTTGCCTTTGGAAAAGGTTGATGAATTGGTTCATCGGTGGCTCCGGAAAATGGTTGAAAGAAGGGCGTCTGATCTTCATATTCGCGTCGGGACTCCTGTTATTTATCGCATTGACGGCCATCTGAAATCGGAAGATCGGATTCCACTGCCACCGGAAATTGTAAGAGAAGCGCTTTACTTAATGCTCCATCCACGTCAGCGAAAAATCTTTGAGGCCAAACATGAAGTTGATTTTTCTTATGCGATTCCCGACTATGGTCGATTTCGTGGCAATGCCTTTCAACAAAGAGGATCTGTTGCTGTTGTCTTGAGACAGATACCAACAAAGATACCGAGCTTTTCTCAACTTCAACTTCCCAAAGTGATGGAAAAGTTTTGTCAGCTTTCAAATGGCTTGGTCCTGGTTTGTGGTCCAACTGGTAGTGGAAAATCAACAACCTTGGCGGCGGGAATAGAATATATCAATCTTGATCGCTCGGAGCACATCGTTACAGTAGAAGATCCGATTGAGTTTCTTTATCGGGATAAGAAATCCATTATTAGCCAAAGAGAGTTGGGGTCTGATACTGTCAGCTTTCAGGAAGCTCTTAAACACGTCCTTCGTCAGGATCCCGATGTTGTTCTCCTTGGTGAAATGAGAGATTTAGAGACAACATCTACTGCCATTACCGCGGCCCAAACAGGTCATTTGGTATTTTCCACTCTCCATACGACCGATGCGGTACAAACCATCAACCGTATTGTAGACCTGTATCCTCCTCATCAACAACATCAGGTTCGCTTGCAAATATCGGATGTGTTGAAAGGTGTTATTTGTCAAAAGCTAATTCCCCACTCAAAAGGTGTCGGACGTGTCCCAAGTTGTGAAGTGTTGGTTGTTACCGCCCTCGTAAAGAAAGCCATTGCAGAAAACCAGATGCAAGACGTCTCAGACGCCATCCGACAAGGAAAATATTATGGCATGCAGACCTTCCATCAGGCTCTTCTTTTGCTCTACAAAGAGGGGAAAATAAAGCTGGAAGATGCACTCGACGCTGCCAGCAATCCCGAAGAGCTAATGATGGCTATTCGCGGTATCACAGCGGGTACAGAAGGGGTTGGGTAGCATTACTCCTCCCCTGTCCCACGTCCTTTTTCACTCCTATTCTCCCTCCTTCGCCCTGGTGCTCCGAAATGAAAAACGCTAAAATTCCTTTCTGTTATGTCAAATGATCAGAAATTGGAAAAACAAAGAAAACGAATCGATTTGATTGATACCAAATTGTTGGAGCTTCTAACCGAACGGGCAGATGTTGCAAAAAAGATTGGTCAGATCAAAGCCCGAAGCGGATCCGATATTTATGTGTCCGATCGGGAAGTCCAGATTCTTAACCGGATGCTGGAGGCCAACAAGGGGCCCTTAACCGATGACGATTTGGAAGATATCTTTCAAACGGTATTAACTGCTTGCCGGTCTTTGCAAAAACGGTTGGAAGTGGGTTATCTTGGACCAGAGGCCACTTTCACCCATCAATCGGCCATCAAACATTTTGGTCGAAATACCGATTATAAATCTCTTCCTAGTATCAAGGATGTTTTTGAGGAAGTGGAAAAAAAGAGGGCTGATTTCGGAGTGGTCCCAATTGAGAATTCTACCGAAGGAGTCGTCAATCACACGCTGGATATGTTTATCAAATCTCCTCTTGTGATTGTTGCGGAAAGACAAGATCGGATTTCACACGACCTTCTATCCCTCTCCCCCACGCTTCGCAAAATTAAGAGGATTTATTCCCATCCCCAAGCCCTTGCTCAATGTCGGGGTTGGTTGGAAGTTCATTTGCCGGGAGTCGTCATACAAGAAACAAACTCCACGGCGGATGCGGCTATACAAGCCACGCTTGATGCTTCTTGCGCCGCTGTGGCCTCAGGGCTGGCTGGACAAATTTACCATCTAAAAACAATTTCCCGTGAGATTCAGGATACGGTTGACAACGCAACCCGCTTTCTTGTTATTGGCAGGGAATCTCCTCCTGCCTCGGGTCATGACAAAACATCCATTCTTTTCTCTATTAAGGATCGGGTTGGCGCTTTGTTTGAGATGTTGCAGCCTTTTCGTCGAGGAAAAATCAATTTAACAAAGATTGAATCACGTCCCACGAAAAAGAAAGCATGGGAATACATTTTTTATGTCGACTTAATCGGTCATCAATCTGAAAAAAGGGTTCAGAAAGCATTGTCTCAACTCAGACATCTCTGCAAGCACCTGAAGATTCTTGGGTCCTACCCTTATCGTGCTTAATTTGTAATCCCTATTATGAATCAAACCAATATCGATAGACAAATTGAATCTCGTTCGGAACTTAGTTTCTTTGAGCCTTATCAAGGAGGGCTTTCGATCGAACAGCTGAAACGTCAATATGGACTCAAGGAAGTTATCAAATTGGCTTCCAATGAAAATCCTTTGGGTTCTTCTCCTGTTGCGGTGAAAGCATATAAAAAGGTTGCCCGGGCATTGTTTCGTTATCCGGAATCCAAGAGCACCGATCTTCGGCAGATGTTGGCCGGTATTTTCAAGGTTGATATCGCTCAGATAATTGTCGGATCTGGCTCAGATGAAGTTATTACTCTTCTGGCCAAAGCTTATCTAACACCGGAAGATGAGATTGTGGTATCCATGGCCTCCTTTCTTCAATACAAAGCAGCGGGACATTTGATGGGTGCCAAAGTGGTTGAGGTTCCCATGAACCAGTTAAAACATGATTTGAAGGGGGTGGCGGAAGCCTGCACTGAGAAAACAAAAATGGTTTTTATCGCCAATCCCAACAATCCGACCGGAACATACAACAACCGGCAGGAGGTAGAAGATTTCCTGTCCCAGTTACCCGATCATGTTCTTCCGGTTTTTGATGAGGCATATTTTGAATACGCTGTTGTCGAAGAGGATTATCCTTCTATGTTGGATGACTTTTTTCTCAGAAGGCCAATGGTGGTCTTAAGAACCTTTTCAAAGATTTACGGATTGGCAGGCCTACGGGTGGGCTATGGCATTGGACCTGAATGGTGTATTCAAGCCCTGGAAAAGGTTAGGCCTCCCTTTAACGTCTCAACACCAGCTCAAGCGGCTGCTTTGGCAGCCCTTCAGGATAAAGACCATCTTCAGATGTCGGTGGAATTAAATAAAGAGGAAAGAAAGAACTTACATAAAGCCCTTACCAATATGGGATTTGATGTTAAGGAATCGAATACCAATTTTCTTCTTATCTGTGTGCGGCCGCTAACAGGTCAAGTTCTTTTCAATCGATTGTTAAGCAAAGGAATTATCACCCGTGCCGTGGATGAATATGGGCTTACAGATTATTTGCGTGTTACTGTGGGTAAACCAGCCGAAAATAAAAAATTCTTAAATGCTTTGCAGGAGGTAAATAAACAAAAATGATCCTCACATTAAAATCTGGGGTTCGAAAAAAGGATGTTGACCAGGTTATCAACAAGATTAAAAAGCTTGGGTTTAAACCTTCCATTTCCATGGGAACCCAACGCGTTGTCATCGGTGTCATCGGGGATAAAGCCATTGCTCACAAGGACATGTTTTCCTCAATGGAGCAAGTTGATTTTGTCACTCCCATATCCAAACCCTACAAACTGGTTTCGCGTGTGTTCAAAGAAGAACCCACGGTCATTTCTATCGATAAGGGATTGAAGATGGGAAGTAAACAAGTGATTGTGATCGCTGGGCCCTGTTCGGTTGATACCAAAGAGAATCTATTCCGAAACGCCAGGGAAATCAAAAAAGCCGGTGGACATATGTTGAGAGGGGGGGCATTTAAACCAAGAACATCCCCTTATTCTTTTCAAGGTTTGGGACAAAAAGGATTGGAGCTTCTTGCTGAGGCGAGGCGATCAACAGGACTTCCGGTTGTCACCGAAATTATGGATCCCCGACAAGTGGACTTGGGGTGTCGTTATGCGGATGTTCTTCAAATTGGAGCCCGCAATGCACAAAATTTCGACCTTCTTAAAGAAGTGGGGCGGGCCAAAAAACCCATCGTGTTAAAACGGGGATTTGCGACCACGGTTGAGGAATGGCTTATGTCAGCTGAATATATTGTTTCTGAAGGTAATGACCAGGTTATTATGTGTGAGCGGGGAATCCGCACTTTTGAAACATCGACGCGAAACACGTTAGATTTGAGTGCCATACCGGTCATCAAGAAAGAAAGTCATTTACCGGTGATTGTTGATCCATCTCATGGCTTGGGTGTTCGTGAGTATATTATCCCAATGACACTTGCCTCGATTGCAGCAGGGGCTGATGGAATTATGGTGGAGGTTCATCCTCGTCCAGCAGAGGCCTTGTCTGATGCCCATCAGGCTCTTCTTCCTGTTCAGTTCCATACCCTCATCAAAGAAATTAAACAAATTGCTGCTGCGATTGGGCGTCATCTTTAATGACTTCGGTTTGCCTTGTTGGCGTTGGATTAATTGGTGGTTCTCTGGGACAAGCTCTCAGATCAAAACGACGCAGTGGAAAAAGATTGTTTTGGGTTTCTGGATGTGGCCGATCCACCCGTCGTTTGAAAAATGCCAAACGACTTAAAGCCATTGATGAATATTCCCTCAGTATGAAGGTTTTGATTCCCAAGGCAGATATCATTGTGTTGTGTGTTCCTGTTCAGTTCATGGCAAAAACCATGAGAGAAATCCTTCCTTATCTCAAATCCGGTGCCATTGTGACGGATGTGGGGAGTGTCAAACAAAAAATCATTATAGAGGCCAAGCGGATTCTTGGAAGAAGGAAAGATGTTTTTTTTGTTGGGGCCCATCCCATTGCCGGATCGGAAAAAAGTGGAGTCATTTATTCCCGGCCCGATTTGTTTTCTAAAGCAGCATGTATATTAACCACCGATGGTATTCAGCCAAGGGCTTTTCGTACCATAAGAAAGATGTGGGAGCAGGTCGGGGCGATTTGCACTTCTTTGACGGCAAAAAAGCATGATGAGATTATGGCTCTTGTGAGTCACCTTCCTCATTTTCTTTCCTTTGCTCTTTTGTCGCTTGTGGAAAAAGAAGCGCGAAAAAATTCTCGTATTTTGTCTCTTGTCGGTAGATCCTTTCGTGATATGACGCGTGTTGGGAGATCAGATCCCATTCTTTGGAAAGGAATTTTTCGAGAGAACCGTTTTTCGGTGAAGAGATCTCTTATGCGATTCCATCGAATATTAAAAACATTGCGGATTCAACTCTTACGTGATTAAGAGAATAAAACCACCCAAAAAAATCCAGGGAATCCTAAACGTCCCTCCAGATAAATCCATCACTCACAGGGCTGTTTTGTTTTCAGCTTTGTCGAGAGGAACCTCAACAATTCATAATCCTCTTCAATCCGAAGATTGTTTATCTACCTTAAGTTGTATTGAGGCGCTCGGGTGTCGGGTTGAAAAGGCAAAAGGGACCTGGACCATTACCAGCCCTGGTTTAGGACATTTTCAGAAACCCAATAAACCTTTTGATTGTGGAAATTCAGGGACCACGATGAGACTCTTATCGGGAATCCTTGCTGCCCAGGATTTTGAATCCGTTTTAATTGGCGATCCTTCCCTCTCAAAGCGTCCGATGAACCGGATTTCAGAACCCTTAGGGCAGATGGGGGCTCTCTTTTCTCTTCATGAAGATCGTTATCCTCCGATAAAAATAAAAGGGTCTCCCAATCCTCAACCCATTCAATGGAACAATCGCATTGCCAGTGCCCAAGTCAAATCAGCTGTCCTTCTGGCTGCTTTGCATGCCAAAGGAAAAACGGTTTATTCGGAACCCAGCTTATCGCGTGATCATACCGAACGAATGCTGTTGGCTGCCGGAGGAAAAATTGAAGAAAAAGAAGGGACCTTGGTATTAGAGGGGCCCCAGTTCTTAAAGCCTGTAAATTGGTCAATCCCAGGCGATTTCTCAAGTGCTTCCTTTTTCATTATGGCAGGGCTCCTGAAAACGGGTTCTCAAGTTGAAATTCCCTCTGTCAACATCAATCCCACACGAACCGGATTGCTGGATTTGTGTACAAATTTGGGAGCTCAGATCGACATCAAAAACAAAAAAGAAATGGGGGGAGAACCGTTGGGAGATATCCATCTTGCGTCATCGCCTCTGCGGCCCTTCTCATTGTCTTCCAAACTTGTACCTCGTCTTATTGATGAGATTCCCATTTTGGCGGTGGCAGCCACCCAAACAAAAGGGACTTCGTCTTTTGACGGGATTGGTGAACTTCGGATTAAAGAAACCGATCGGATCAGCGCTGTTGTAAAGAATTTGTCCGCCATGGGGGCGCAGATTGAAGAACGAGAAAATGGAATTGTTATTAAAGGTCCAACTCCCTTAAAAGGAGCGAGTCTTTCATCCTTCGGAGATCACCGAATTGCGATGGCCTTTGCGGTGGCGGCCCTCCTTGCTGAGGGGGAAACCACACTCGAAGATGCAGAGAGTGTGTCCATCTCTTACCCATCCTTCTGGAAAGACCTTGAGAAAGTTTGTGTTTCATGAAATCCCATAAGGCCGAATCTTCTGCCTCTTGGTTTTATTGGACGGCTCGGTTTGTTTGCATGGTGTTGTTCAAGGTGGGGTGGAGGCTGAGCGTACAGGGAGCCGAAAACGTTCCTCTTTCTGGATCTGTTATTTTTTCATCCAATCACCGTTCTTATGCAGATCCGCCCTTGGTTTCTGTTTCCTGTCCACGTCCCATCCACTTTTTGGCAAAAAAAGAACTCTTTCGATTTCGGCCTTTTGGATGGTTGATTACCAACCTGAATTCCCATCCCCTCAACCGCAAGAGTGGTTCAGGTGGTGTGAAAGAAATGCAAAGATTGCTTGCTCAAAGATGTGGTGTGCTGGTTTTTCCGGAAGGAAAAAGACACAAATCTCCTGGACTGGGTTCGGCCAAGCCCGGTGTTGGCCTTCTGGCAATAAAAACAAAGACGCCTGTTGTTCCCATTTATATTCATAATTCGGATTTGATGGGGTATTTTAAAAAATTGACCGTTGTCTATGGGTCCCCGATCTCTCCAGAGGGATTCTCTTCTTATCAGGATTTTGCTGATCGTGTTTTATCGGAGATCCAAGATTTGCGAAAACGATTTTTGAAACAATAAATTGGTCCTACCATTTTACTGCTGCTAGGTTTATACTTTTGGATATGAACGTAAACCGTCGATCATCGAAGAATTGGAGAGATATCCTGATTACTCCCTTTGTTGAAATTGTGATATTAGGAGGGTCATTGGGAGGCGCTTTTGCCATATATCGGCGCTGGGAACTAACCCTTTTTCTGATATTGATCTTGTTCTATGTCCTTTTTATTTTGATGACGCTTCTTGTGTTGCGAATCATTCGGTTGGGATTAGCGGTGCGTCGAGGAATTTATTCCTATGACACCAAGCCATGGCTTTTTTATTTTTGGAACCTTCACGCCTTCTTGTGTTCTACCAACCTGAATTTGTTTTACCTAAATGGTCTTCTTCCTCCTATATTAAGGCGATATTTTTACCAACTACTAGGAACAAAAATGAAAGGAGGATCTATTTCCGTGGCTGGAAGAATTATGGATCCCTACCTTGTCGATATTCAAGGCCCCGCCCGAATTGAAGATGATGCCCTTTTAATGCCCCATGGATATGCCGTTGGATCCTCGGACTTATTAATTCTTGATCAGATTAGTTTGGGGAAAGGTGTCTATATCGGGGCCAGATCCACTCTCATGCCGGGTGTTGTGGTCGGAGAGAATTCCATGATCAAACCCATGTCCATTGTGCCAATGAACACAAAGATTCCCCCCAATGAGATTTGGGGGGGAAACCCCGCCTGCAAGACAGCGGATGTGGACCAACCTTATCAAGAGGCAATCTAAGCCTTCTTTGAAAGAGGTTTAAAAACCCCTTAATTATTTGCGAAAACCATTCTTAAATATGATATTCTTCACAACCTAGAAAACCCTTTCACGTAGGTGTCCCGAACCTTCCAAAATTCTTCATATCTGGCTGTATTCGGAATCAGGGAAAATACGTAAATAGATGATAATGAACAACTTAAGGGGTATTGGTGGAGTCAATTAACATGACCGAAGAACTGGGAATGGAAGAAATACTGGCTCAAAGTATAGAGGCCAGTGCTGGATCCATTGTTGAAGGAACTGTTGTCAGCCAAACGCAAACTCACCTATTGGTGGATGTTGGTCTCAAACAAGAGGCCACTCTTCTTTTAAAAGAATTTCCCGGTCCAATTCCTGCCACAGGAGAAAAAATTCCGGTCCTTATTATTCGTATGAGGGGGGCTGAAGGTCGCCCGATCGTTTCGTGGAAGCAAGCAAGAGAACGCACCAACTGGGATAAAATCACAGCGTCTTATCAAAATAAGGAATCTGTTGAAGGACGTATTGTTAAGCGGATCAAAGGTGGTGTCCAAGTTGATATTGGATTGGATGCCTTTATGCCGGCCTCCCAAATTGATGAAAAACCTGTTCCCAAACCGGAAGATTGGGTAGGAAAAACCGTCCGGGTTTTGGTCCTTGAGATGGATCGAGCAAAAAGCAATGTATTGGTATCTCGAAGGCGTGTTTTGGAACAAGAAAAGAAAGTTAAAAAAGAAGCTGTCTTAAAGACATTAAAAGAAGGCCAGGTTTACAAAGGGAAAATAACGGGTATCACCAATTTTGGGGCCTTTATCGATATCGGAGGAGCCGAGGGATTGCTCCATGTTTCGGATATGGCTTGGACCAAAGTTGAAAATCCCAATAAAATTTTTAAAGTGGGCGAAGAGATCGAAGTCAAAGTTTTGAAATTTGACGCAAATGCCCAAAAGTTTGCCTTGGGTCGTAAACAGCTATTGCCTCATCCCTGGGATGGAATTGAATCCAAGTATCCCATTGGATGCACCATTAAGGGGAAGGTCAGTGCTTTTGCCTCTTTCGGGGCGTTTATTGAGGTGGTCCCTGGAATCGAAGGGATGGTCCATATCACGGAATTCTCATGGATCAACAAGCCCAAATCGCCAAAAGATATGTTCAAGTTGGGACAAGAAGTTGAGGTCAAAGTCATAGGATTGACCAGAAACCAGGAAAAGATGTCTCTGAGTCTCAAAAGAATGCAATCCAATCCTTGGGAAGAAGCTTTCAAGAAATATCCCCCAAAATCCAAGATAGAAGTGACGGTTACCCACCTCGCGCCATTTGGGGCTTTTGTTAAAACGCCTCTCGGCATTGAAGGATTGGTCAAAATACAGGACCTCTCTTGGACAGAACGCATTGAACACCCCCATAAAGTTTTAAAAGAAGGCCAGACCTTGAAGGTTGTTGTCCTCGAAGTTGATGTGGCCAATGAAAAAATGTCACTTGGAATAAAGCAGCTCACACCAGACCCGATTGGTTCAATGAGGATTGGTACCTCCGTGAAGGGAAAGGTTACAAAGATAACGGATTTTGGTCTTTTTGTGAAACTCGATTCGGGTCTTGAAGGTCTTGTTCGGTCTTCTGAAATTAAGTTGGATCGGTCCATGTTTGGCGGATCCAAAGAGGAACATCGTTCCAAAGATGAACCCATAAAAAGTTTTTCAGTTGGAGAAGATGTTTCCGCTTCTGTTATTAAGATCAACAAGAAAGAACGCAAAATCGACCTTTCGATCCGTCGTTACGAAAAAAATCAAGAAAAAGAACTTCTCCGAAAATACAGCTCCAATACAGGCCGTCCGACCCTAGGCGAAACCACTGGGTGGATGGAAGATTCCGGTCCCAAAGAATAGAGATAGAGTTACCCTCCTTTCATATTTTCTCTAACCTTCTGCCGTTCAGATCCATCCCCCAAGTGCCATTCTCCTGCAAATTTAAGAAATTTCGGTGTTTTTTTGATTTTTTGAGCCTGTTCGTCTGCCTGTTGGACGGCAGGTGGATGGGAAATGCCCCTTTCTGGGAATTTCGGATCTCCCCTGTTTGAAATAAGAATCACCTGGTAAACTAGAGCTGATATGGCCAATGTGAAACGAATCCACCCATTCCTATTTTTCTGTTTTTTGTTTGTCTTTGCTCCCTTTTGTTTTGGTTTTGGTAACAACAATGTTCGAGTTGATCAATTTGATTGGATGAAGGTTCAGACCGAACATTTTGATCTGTATTATGATAAGTCGACGGAAAAAATGGTTCCCCATACGGCCCTTTTCCTTGAAAAAGCTTGGAAGGAGGTGGGGGATAAACTGCAATTTCACGTAAAAGAACGAACACCTTTCTTTCTTTATTCCAATCACAACGAATTTGAACAAACCAACATTGTTCCCATTGGCGAAGGAACAGGGGGTGTCACAGAGGCTTTTAAGAATCGGTTTCTCGTTTTCAATGATGGTTCGGAGACATGGCTGAAACATGTTATTTATCATGAATTTGCCCATGTTGTTCAATTTAACGTTCTCTATGGCGGATTTTGGAAATCAATCCGTCTTCTTAAGTCGCCGTTTTATCCTCTATGGGTTATGGAGGGCATGGCAGAATGGGTCACCGAACCGATGGATGCTCCCACCGGAGATATGATGATCCGAGACTCTGTTTATCATGGGTATCGAATTCCCATCCCGGAGCTTCAAGGATTCAACCATCTTAAACCCAACCAAATCACTTTGGCCTATAAAACCGGAACAGCCGCCATGTTGTTCTTGGAAGATGAATATGGACCGGAAACAATTGGGAAACTTCTGATAAAAATGGAGGAGCATTTCGATATTTCCGCGGCATTTGATCAATTGTTGGGTATTGATATATATCGATTGGATTTTCGGTTTGAGGAATGGCTCAGAGATCGATATGACGAGTTTTATAAAGAAGCGAAAGTTGGGAGTTATTATGGAATCCAAATGACCCAATCGGATGGCCTTCCTCAGGCCAATCATGCCCTTATTTTTTCGGAAGATGGGAGCAAAATATATTATTTGGGTGACAAGGGAGGGCCTACCCAGGTCTATCAATTGGACATTGCCACCCAAAAAGTCCAACCTCTTCTCGGTTTGAAATGGTCAAAAATGGAAAATATCCATTCCCGTGGACGTGCCCTTTCTCTCTCAAGAGACGGAAGATGGTTGGCCTTTGCAGCAGAGAAAAAACAAAGGGATTATCTCTTTTTATTGGATCTAAAAAGGAAGAAGTTAAAGAAGATCAAAGTTCCTCTTGAACAGATCCGATCCCCGATCTTTTCTCCGGTTGAAGATCATCTCGTTTGTGTGGGGATGACGCGGGGTTTCAATGACCTCTACTTGATTGACCAAAAAGGAAACATTCTTAAAAGGTTGACCGATAATCCCCAAGATGAAAAAGATCCTGTTTTTTCTCCGGATGGAAAGGAGGTCATCTATTCTGGAGAGGTTCGCAATGCGGAAGGAACCGATCCAGCGGGTCGGGATCTCTTTTCTGTTTCACTTGGCAACAACGCTTTGAACCGTCTAACCTATTTAGAAGGAGATGTGACCGAACCAGAGGTTCTTCCCGATGGGTCTGTGGTTTTTGTCAGAGATCGAAATGAATCAGGAGAATATGGATTCAATTTGTATCATTATGATCCCTCTTTCTCACATCTTACTCAGTTAACCAATTTTATCGGAGGAGGATTTTCTCCTCGATTTCACAAAGATGAAAACAAACTTTATTATATTGCCTTTGACAAAGGAGAAAGACACCTTTATCAGGGAATTGATGGACTCCAGACCCCGATAACACCCCCTCCTCCCCAAGTGGTGGACGCTGTTGATGAAGAACCGGAGAAAAGAGATACAGACGAATCGGAGAACGAAGACGTTGATCAAATTCCCCGAAAAGATTCACTCGCGATCACACGGGCTCACCAGGCCTGGCCCAATAGCACGGATTCCTCTCTCTTTCTGCGGCGTGCTCAACCCTATCGATTTCGCATGTCCACCGATCTCTTTTTGCCATTCTTTTTTTATTCCACACAGGATGGTTTGGTTGCAGCGGATATATGGCAATTCTCTGATTACCTTGGGAATCATCTTTTTCAACAACAGCTTCAATATGCATCTAAAAATGATCTGGTTGATTTGGCAGCCTTCTATACCTACGCTCGGTTCCGACCCAGATGGACACTGGGCTTTCGCATGGATCAATACTTTGAAGATTTCGATGAACAACATCGAACCCGCCGAATAGACGGTATCGGTTTGATGACCTATCCTTTGGACAGAATTAAATCGGTGAGTCTTGGTGTTGGAGTTTCCGACGAGGAGGACTCCTTTTTGGATCTCTCCGATTCGGAATTGGATACCCGTCAACGTTTTTGGGTCGCCGGATTTTCACATGATACCGTCACAGGACGGTATTTGGTTCCAACCAAGGGAAGACGGCTCAGTTTGTTGTATCAAGAATCTGTTAAGACGTTAAAAGGGAATCAACAATACAAAACCGGTGTAGCTGAGGCGGTTCAATACGTCCCGTTACCAAGAGAAAGCACGCTTGCGGCTCGTCTTTTTTATGGGCGAAGTGTGGGAGATCAAGCCCAGGTTTTCAGGTTGGGGGGAAGAGATCGAATTCGGGCCGTGAACCGTTCCGGACAAAAACACAAAAAGACAAATGTCGTTATTGGCGGATCCGAGCTTCGACTACGGATGAAATATTTGAATGCCCGAACACGTTTTTTGTTTCCTGATTTCTTTTTTAAAGCTGCTTACCTTATTCTTTTTGATGATGTGGGATACGGATGGGACAACAGGCAAGAAAGAGATGAATTTGAACAAGATCGCTTGTTGAACTCAGCCGGTGTGGCCATTTCTTGGCCCACCTTCATTCTGCAGACCTTTCAAATGAATCTAACAGTTCAATGGGCAAAACGAACCGACGATGGAACAGAGGTATGGTATGTTACGGTTGGTCCGTCATATTAGAATGAGCTTTGTTGCTGGTGAGGTATAATTATTAAAGGTATGATACGGTTTTTCATGAAAAAGTTTCTAATTCCTGTTGTCTCTATCCTTCTTTTTGGATCAAAAGTCCTTTGGGCTGACCCTTTTCTTCGGATTGTCCAACCTTTTGAAAATTATGATATTCCTCCCGTTGAATCCTCTTTTGTTTTTGGTTCTGTTTTGCCGGCAACCGCTTCCCTAACAATCAATGGCGCATCTGTTACTCCTCACACCAATGGCGGGTTTATAAAAATTATTCCTTTTAACGAGGGACGGTTTAAAATAAATGCTGTTGCATTTGATGGTGTTTCAACAACAACGGTCACAAGAGAAGTCAATGTTGCTCCAATGAGGAGCAGTTTTTCATTAACGGAGAAAAAAATTCGGCCTCTCTCACCGACAACACGCGTGGTGGTTCGACCTGGTGATATTGTTGATGTTATCTTCCAAGGAGCCCCGGAAGGAAAGGCCACTTTTCGAATCGGAAAAAAAGGCCCCTATTTTCCAATGTTCGAACAGCCTGGTGATGTCCGGGGGATTTATCAAGGGGCTTATTCGATTCAGCCCAATGACAAATTTGATGGAGCCGACATTTATTTTGGGCTGAGACGCTCCGATGGGAAGAAAATCAATTCACGTGCCCGTGCGAAGATCATTGTTCAGAGACGAAAACTTCCCCGTTTCGTTGAAATTAAGGATGATGCGGTTCTTTTAACAGGTCCAGGGAGTAGTTATGGGTATCACCTTTTTCTCGATAAAGGAATTCGTCTGGAAGTTACCGGAGAATTGGGGAATTTCTTGAGAGTATTGCTGAGTCGCGATACACAGGGATGGATCAAAAAGTCTGTGGCAAAAGAGCTCCCTGCAGGAACACCAATGACACGGAGCATTACCCGGAATATGCGCATTGATTATATCGAGGGAAACACGCTTATTGAATTGCCACTAAAGAATCGACATGCGTATAAAATTGAGCAATTCCTTTTTCCACATCGTCTTCGCCTGACTCTATATGGTGTAACACCCGACACAGACCGCATTCGATTAAAATCAAAAGAAACCATTGTGGAAAGCGTAGATTGGACCCAAAACGAACCCGGATCGGTTACTTTTGAGATTCTCACCAAACAAGAATATGCTTGGGGTTATCATGCACGGTACGAAGGAACCACCTTCATGTTGGAGATTCGGCATAAACCCGAAAATTACTCAGGGCGTGGTTTACGGGGAATTCGGGTTGCTTTGGATGCTGGTCACACCAAGAGTAGTTTTGGAACCATTGGTCCATGGGGGAATACCGAAGCTGAGGTCAATCTGATGATCTCAAAGGTGATCAAAGTGGCCTTGGAGAGGAGGGGGGCTGAAGTTGTCATGATTCAAGATGGTACCAAGGAAATCTCGCTTCAGAACCGAGTAAATCTGGCCTGGAATGAAAAAGCGGACTTTTTTATTAGCATCCATTGTGATGCAACAGGAGAGGGTAATGATCCCTTTGAACAGCAGGGATTCAGTGTTCACTATTATCAGCCTCAAAGTCGACCTTTTGCTGAAATTCTCCATGACATTTATGGGGAACAGATGAAAATCACAGATCAAGGCCTATGGCGGTCAAATTTGGCCGTTTGTCGAATGCCTCAAATGCCTTCCCTTCTATTGGAGATGGCTTTTCTTATTCTGCCAGAATATGAAGAGCTCCTTTTAACAGAGAAGTTTCATCAATCTGTCGCCAATGTGTTAGTATCCAGCCTAATGGTTTATTTGGATGAATCAATGAAATGAGGTTGACCCTCCTCGGCGTTTTGCTTTTGGGGATGGGGTGTGCAAGTTCCCAAAAGATTTATTTCCCCGCTCGGAGAATGGTGGTGGGCGTTCCCGTTGCCAATGTTCGATCCGAGCCTGTGCCCCACAACGGGGAATATCAGTATGACCCCCTTCAAGAAACCCAAATCGAAAAAGGAGAGCCGGTTCTCGTTTGGGAGAAAAAAGGGAAATGGTTTCGTGTGGAAGCTCCCGAACAACTCGAATTTACCCATCGTGATGAATGGGAAGGGTATCCCGGATGGGTAAAAGCGGAATCTTTATCAACGGATCTCCTCCTCTATCGGCATATCGAACTTATCCAACTCCCTGTTACTGAACTACGTGAAAAAATATTGGAGAAGGCCTCACTTCACCTCGGAGCTCCTTATCTTTGGGGGGGACGTTCCCTTTATGAACCCGAAATAACGGATACTGTTACCGGTGTGGATTGCTCAGGCCTCGTCAATTGGTCTTTTCGGCAGGTTGGTTGGATAGTTCCTCGAGATGCCCACGAGCAATACATGAGGGCAAAAAGTATTGAACCGAAAGAACTTAAGCCAGCAGACCTGATCTTCTTGGCAAAACCGAACAAACCAGACCGAATGGTTCATGTTATGTTTTATGAGGGAAATGAGAAGATTTTGGAAGCCCCTCAGTCAGGAGAGAAAGTAAGGCGCATCTCCATTCAGGACCGATTTGGGAAATCTCTTTCCGAATTGAAAAACGGAGTTTTGATCCAGGATCGTCTTATCTTTTTTGGTTCCTACTTCTCGGAGGACAAATGAGTCAATTAACCCGTCAACTGGGACTTTTTACATGTATCTTGTTGGTGATTGGAAATATTATTGGTGTGGGAATTTTTACCACACCCGGTGAAATCGCAGCGGGACTTCCTTCCTCTGGCTGGATACTTTTGGCTTGGATTATTGGTGGGCTCATGGCCACCGCCGGAGCTTTAACCTATGGGGAATTGGGAGCCATGTTTCCCAAAGCTGGGGGAAATTATGTTTTTTTAAAGGAGGCCTTCGGACCGCTGTGGGGCTTTCTCTATGGAATGGCCTATTGTTTGATTACAAGTCCGGGTGCCATTGCTTTGTTGGCGATTGGATTTTCTGAATACGCTGGTCTCCCCACTGGTACTCTTTCCTCAAAAGCCATATCTATTTCGGTGGTCGCAATTCTGACGTTCTTTAATTGGCGAGGAGTAAAATTGGGTGCGGGTGTGATGGATTTTCTGACCCTTACAAAAATTGTTGTGATGCTGCTTCTTGTTGTAGTTGGGTTTGCTATTGGTAAAGGGCAAGCCACGCACTTTCAACCTCTATTCTCCGGCAATTCAGGAAATGCGTTGTTTGCCATTGCTGTGGCTTTGGTCCCAATGGCATTCGCTTATTCGGGATGGAATTCAACCGTCCTCGTTGGAGAAGAAGTTAAAAATCCTGGGAGAATTATTCCGTTATCCCTCCTCCTGGGAACACTGGCAACAACGGCCATTTATGTATTAATGAATGCTGTTTACCTTTATGCGGTTCCGGTAGGAAAATTGGTTGGGGAAGTTCGAATTGCGGATCTCACAGCAGCCAATCTTTTTGGTTCTGGAGCACAGGTCATCACAAAAGGATTGGTGGCTCTTTCTGTTTTGGGGTGTATCAGTGCTTCTTTGCTCGCCAATCCTCGGACTGCTTTTGCGTTGGGACGTGATGGCTTATTCCTTAAGTCTTTGGGAAAGGTTCATCCCAAATACAATACACCCGGCAATGCGATTCTTTTCCAGGGTATATGGGCGTGTGTCCTTATTGCGTGGGGAGATTTTGGAAAGATTTTGAGTCTTTTGTCTGCTCCATTGGTGGTTATATTTACCATGACCGTTATCTCTATCTTTGTTTTTCGGTTCAAGAAACCCCAGTTGGAAAGACCCTATCGATGTTGGGGTTACCCTGTTGTTCCGGCGCTCTATGTTGTCATATCCTGTTTCATGATTTATGCCAAGTTTCAAAGTAAGGGAGTTGAAGGAATTTATGGAATTGGCATTTTCATCTTGGGTGTTCCTGTTTATTATCTTTGGAAACGGTATTATAAAACGAATGAGGGGTAAGACCCCACTGAGGGGAATCCAACGTTGTCCATCCTGACTTTTCTTGTATTGTTGATCCTTGTTGCGGGTATCCTCACCTTTTTCCAAAAACCGCTCGGGCGTAAGGTCGGGAAATATTTGCCCACCCCATTTTGGGTTTATTTTTTATCCATTGTTTTGGGATCTGTGGGTCTGCTTCCCCAAACATCACCCGTTTACTCTGTTTTGGGTCTCCATGCACTCCCCTTGGCCCTCATCCTTCTTCTCATTGGTGTTCCCATCTCTTCTCTATTGAGGCTGGGGCCCATGGCCTTATCAGCCATGGGATTGGGAATGGCCTCGATGTTTGTTGGCGTGGTGAGTTCTTTCCTTATTTTTCTTCCCTGGTTACCAAGTGAAGGGCCCAAAATGGCTGGGGCCATGCTGGGAACATGGACAGGAGGAAGTGCCAATCTGTTAAGTGTTAAAGAAATCGTGGGACTTTCTGACAACGGATTGGTTCCCCTCATTGTGGCCGATACCTTTTTGTCGTATGGATGGCTTGCTCTGCTCATCATGGGGGTGGCCTATCAAAAATGGTTTGATAGGAAAAATCCCAAAGAGCCAGCAAAGGAGCAGGAATATGGGGCGAAACAGGGTTCTACTGCATCTTTGTCCCTCAAGAAACCATGGACTGTTGTTGCGGTTTTTTTCGTTGGACTTGTTTTGGCTGAAATTATGATCCTTATCGGACAATACTTAAGTCCAAAATTTCCTTTCCTCTCCGTGAAAGCTTGGGCCGTTTTGTTGTCAACCACAAGCGCAGTCTTATTTTCTTTAACAAAGTTACGGAAACTTGAAGATTGGGGGGCTTCCAAAATTGGAACCTTTGTCTTGTACATGGTATTGGCAACCATCGGCGCCAAGACACAATTGGGTGCCGCAAAAGGGGCGGGGATTGTTCTGTTGTTCGGAGCCGTGGCTTTGATTGTGCATGGCTCAGCGCTCATGGTGCTCGGACGATTTTTTAAATTACCTATGTTTTTGCTTGCCACGGCTTCCCAGGCCAACGTTGGGGGGCCAGTTTCGGCTCCTATTGTGGCTGGTGTTTACAAACCGGGTGCGGCTCACATTGGTGTTTTGATGGCCATACTTGGAGCCATTTTTGGTACTTATATCGGAGGGTTTGGAGGATGGGTTTGCCAAATCCTTAAGGCCTGGAGTAATAATTGAAGTATGATATTTGGATCTTTTTTTGGATTTTGTGCTTGGTCTTGATC
>MSYE01000012.1 GCA_002176905.1 bacterium F11
AACAATTCCATGAACCGGGCGCTGACGCGCCTGTTATCTACTACGTTATACAGCCAAGTTGGTTGTGGAGATATAAATTGAAAAAAGAGAATGTTTTCTTGTTAATCTTAATATTTCTTGCATCCTTGACTATTGGGTGCAAATCGGACTCCTCCACACAAAATACAGCCCAAATAAAAAAACACGCCGCCAAAATTAAAGATGTCCAAGCAAACATCAAAGAAATAACCGCTAAAAGTTCTATTGATAAGTACTCACGTGCGATTTTCTCATTCAAAAATGCCAATTACTTTCTGCCGCCCCCCAATAAAGGGCTAAGTGTCCTTCTCTCAGAACCTCCTGGTAGCGAAAGTCGCATTAATAACATTGAAATGGACCCCTGGGGGAATCCCTACATTTATAAGAATCCTGGCGTATTTAACAAAACTGATTATGACCTCTATTCTCTTGGACCTAATGGAAAATATGATGGTCTCTCTGGGGATGATATCCATAACTATGGAGATTCAACCGAACCATGGTTTAAATTCAAGGATCAAAACGGACATTTTCAGAAACCAAAGGACGGGACAATAAAAAGGTCCCATTACAATGATGCTCTAAATTCAATATTTCAATTTTATAAAGGTGAATTGGTTGGAACCGGGCAAGTGCGTTTTAAAAGCGGCGCCATGAAAGCCCAATATGAGTTTAAAGATGGATTTAAAAACGGGATCATAAAATATTACGGAGGGAAAGACCAAGTTATTCGAGAGGAAACGTATAACCGGGGAAAATTGGGCAAGATTTCACGTTTTTATCCAAGTGGAGAACTAAAATCAAAACAATCCTTTGTTAATGGTTTCCCCAATTCGAAACGAATTGATTATTTTACGGATGGGACTGTTAATTTGCTGGGAGAAGGTATTTCAAAAGGCGAGATTCGCCATAAAGATGGCTCTGTGACTGAAATAACCTACAAAAACGGAAAAGAAATAAGTCGGAAGAAAGTCAAATGATCGATTTTGGCTGTATAACAATTTACTGAAGCCGATGTCACCACGCCAGCGTGGTGCCACGGCTTAGTGTTTTCGTTGTACCGCTTAAGGAGATCTAATGTCATTTACTCATAATTCAGTTCCTTACATTGAAAAATTGTCCAAAAAGGCAAAGAATCAATCCCGCATTGATGAGGTTAAAAGGGCCATTGAAAAAACTGGAGAATGGACCGCATCAGAAGAATGGCGAATATCGACCGTAACTGAAATGAGCATTAAGCAGGTAGAACAACAAGGTAAGAAGTGGTACCGAGTAAAAATATCTTGTGATAACGAGATGGCGTGTCATACACCTACAATCGAAAGAGCAGTTGAGTTTTTAGGAATCTTTGAAGTATTAGCTCAAGACCTTTTTTGGACTATTGGTTGGCCTTCTTGGAAAGGTCCTAAAGAACCGGGTTCCTAATGTTTCATACATCTTTAAGAAGAAGGTCGCGGTACAACAATTCAATGGAACCGACGGGCTTAAGAGACAGGTGGTCACAAATCACAAAAGGTGGTTGGCCCCGCGGTTCATTTCCGTCGTTGGGCCGCCGGGAGTTTATATGATCACTCTTCCACTATTCATTATTATTGTTGGGTGCATTCTTCTTGGAATAGGATTATTCAAGAAATATGTAATCAAAGACGTCAAGGGAATAAAACTATGCAAAATCAGTGTTATTGTAATTGCCGTTGGTTTTGTTTTCCTGACCGTTGCTGTTTTTTTAATTGGCTATGGCGCAGGCCATATGGATCCATAATATGGCGGCGTAACAAACTCCTGCACCGGTCGCTTCTCACCGGTGAGGCTTGTCCGTTGGGCCGCTAAGCAAATGAGGGGGTATTGATGAAAATAATTGATCTCAGCTTCCTCTTTACATTTCTTTTCTTTTTTTGCGTTTCTCAAAGCGCACATCCCTGCACACCCTGTAAGGAAACCCTGGGTCTTCAAGCCACAATCAACAATTCTGACCTGGTCTTAATTGGAAGGCTGGCTGATCCGCATTCTCAAGACATCTATAGTATTGAGGTGATTGAAGTCTTAAAAGGAAAAAATAAAAAGAATTATGTTCAGGTGTTTAACGATTATGGAATGTGTGGAAAAGCCTATGGGCTAGACCTTGATGACAAGACTTATGTAATTTTTTTACAAAAGAAGGGAGAGTTGTTTGAAACCGTTCAATCTGGCTGCGCGGTCAGAAAGCTCCCAGTTAATGATGGCGTTATCAGCATAAGGCTATCGGACTTTAAAAAGGAACATGGGCTCTGACGTGTTTTGCGGCCCAACAACTCTTTGCACCGGACGGTCGCCTGCGGCTCCCGCCGGTGAATTCTATACGTTGAGATTGTAGGAAAACCCCTGTAATGCACCCCTTAAGTCAAGCCGTTGCTAACTGAGTTTTGTGGCTGTCGCTTTGTTCTTTCTCAAACATCAAAGGGGTTTTGTTTTTTAGCGTTGAG
>MSYE01000013.1 GCA_002176905.1 bacterium F11
CTTAAAGGCATCGTTGAATCGGTAACAAGCATCGGACAGACAAACGAATCGATGACAATGGGGGGAATTGCCACTGCCTCTTTCGCGAATACAACACTTTTTTCATCGGTTCCTTTTGGCTCTCTTTCTCTTGGGACATTTTTCCATGATCTTCTCACGAGTCCGGATTTGTTGGGCTTGGCTCTCCTTTCCTGGGTTTTGCTTTCCTTCTTGGTTGGGCTTGTTTTGTTGCCTTTCGATAAAGTTGAACAAAAAGATAAATGGGGATATGTTTTGGCCTTTATTATGTTGGCTTTTTTCCCTGCGATTTTAACCATGACCTGGTGGGGCCACTCATCGCGGTTTACCGCCTTGAGCATGATTGTAACCACCCTTACCCTGGTGCCGGCCCTTGGGGGATTGACGAGCATTATTAAGGACAAATTGGATTCCCATTATTCCCGATGGATTGGATGGGTCGGGGTGTTATCAGGCTTCTTTCTTTTTGGATTAACAGTTACAATTTTCAGCCTGCTTGGTTTTTATCTCTCTGGTGGAAACTTTTCATCGCTCTTGGAAAACCTTTACTCCCTCTTTCCTACATTTGGGTCAACGGCAATATTATTAAATGGTGCTGAATTACCCCTTCCTCATACCTCCCATGCACATGCGCGATCGCGATCAACTATCGATTTTGTCGCACGCGATAAGAGCGTTAAGCGATCGCGATCGCGCATGCGAGGGAGAAGAAACACCTCCTCTCCTGATGAGGCCTCTTCCCAAGAGGCCGAAGAGATAGCCCACCTTCTCGCCCGCCTCATGAGGCAGGGAACGGAGAACACCACGATCACCGGGCACGACATTGCGGCCCTATTAAATAAGGATGAACTTCGAAGGGTTTCTCTCTTTCTTGAAAATCTGTCTGATCCCAACCAACCCGACTTCCAGACAAAGGTATTCGAGTCCTACGAAGAAGAACTGAAGAGGTCTCCTGTAAAAGAACCTTTGAACATGGTGAATATTTTTCATCGGTTCGTAGAAATCCTTTCTCTCCATCAGAGGGAACAGCACCTTCTCGATATCGTGACAGATCAAGCTTTGGTAGGGGGCAGAAATTTGGTCTATACCCCACAAGGGGCAACAGGCGAAGAACTCGAACTGGTCAAAACCATCGCACCCGCAATGGTGGGGAGACGGTTCTATGTTGCGGTTGATACCGAAGAAGAAAAAGCCGCTTTTGAGGCGATCTTACCTGAAGATGGAAAATCATATGCCATCCAATCACAAGATCCTGCCTTTCCTGTGACCCAAAGTGGTCAACTTGATGTGTTGGCCTTGGAAGCCCATTTGCAGAAACATGATCCCTCCATTGATCTGAGCAATATGATGGTTCTCAAAGACCAAGATGTGGCACTCAGTGAAAACACCCTTACCTCTCCTACCCTCATGAAAATCCAAATTGTGGACCTTGTGGGATACCTACAAGGACTCCTCCTCAGACCTCAATTGCTCTTGGATGCCCTCGAGTTCACCCGAATAACTCTTAAGCATGCCTAATTAACCTTTAACACCTAAAAGCAAAATCCGAAATCCAAATAAAATATTGTGTCATCCTGGCCTGGTATGTCATCCCAGCTTTCCAGACTGTGTCACAATTCGGTTTTAAGGCCGTCATCCCGGCGAAGGCCGGGATCCAGGTCTCTGGGTTAGGAGGAAACTTTCTTTCTGACAACAAGTTTCCTCGCAGCCCAAATACCTGGATCCCGGCCTTCGCCGGGATGACGTGACTTGGTTCGGATTTCAGGTTTTTCCTTTAGGAGTTAAAGGTTAGTAAATCATATTGAATTCTTGACATGTTTTTGATAAGGGCCTCTATTCCAACCATTTACCCCTTTGTTACAACATTGTTACAACTTGTTTACAAGTTGTTAAAGCGAAATTAAGGACCCCTGTGCGATACTTGGTTTATGATTGAAAAAAATTGTCGCTCAGGAGAAAGAAAATGAGAACCGTATTTGCCCTCTTCTTATCATTGACTCTCCCTATCCAAAGTTTCGCTGCTGGTTATGATTTGTCCCGAAATCGCTTTTCCTCACGAGAAAGCCGATCCCATTTGAATCGCGTTACGGATGAGCCCAGAACAGACCTATCACCCCGTGGTATCCGAGCTCATATTAAAAAGACACTCTATGCCGCTGATAATACCTTTCGGACCTATATTGGCCCGCAACGAGCGACATTAAAAGTGTGGCTTAAAGATTCAGAAGAATCTTCTGTTAGACCCCGGCAGCGTGTCCAAGGAAAGGTCGCGCTCTCGGATGGAAACTCCGCCACCCTCCTGGGATTTGTCGGAAGGGACAAAGAGTATGGAACCTATATTTACTTTGATACTTATAGAGATATTGGGCAAACCGCCCGCTCTCTCAGTGTCAACATAGGGGGACATGAAACCATCATCTCACGAGCCAAGCCCCAACCC
>MSYE01000014.1 GCA_002176905.1 bacterium F11
GCTCACCTCCAACCGGAAGGAAAAGGGGGCATCTCCCCAGCGGTCCACTTCTTGATCCAAGGCCACAGGGGGGGTGTTGGTTTCAATTGTTTCCCCTGGAATCTCGTTGAATTGGGTGAGGTGCGGTGTGCTCAATGTCTCATTGATGCGGGTAAAACCTCCGCCTACCAAAAGGGTGTTCCCAAACTTTTTAACCGCTTTGACTTTCTCAATAGAAAATTCCGGAGCCCATGAAAGAAGGTGGGCCATCTCGGTGTCGAACACGGCGAATTTGGATTGAGGGGTATTGTTGGCTTCATTAAAGTCCCCGCTGACAAACACCGCATCCTCTTTGGGAAAGATAGATCGCACGGGATTGTCAATAAAGGGTCGCCAGCTGGTCAACAAATTGACGTTTATATCAAAGGAGGCTGCATAGGTGCGGAAGGTGGGGGGAGGGCCAAACTTATAAAAATTCCCCGCGATGTAAAGCCGATTTCCTTCAATGGCCAAATCCTCAACTTCTCCATTGGTAAAGAACTGGGAAATAAGAATCGATTCTCCTGTTATGGGATCCGCTGCGCCAAGGTTGGTGCCAAATGAATCTCCCACCCGTTCAAAATGCCCGCCAATAAAAATCCGTGTCGGAGTCGCTTCAATGGCATTGATCTCTACTTCATTTGCTCCGCTTGGTGTGAGTTCCACTTGCCAAGGGAGGAGCTCCGCTGTGGCACGAGAAAAGGCGGCCAATCCATTTCGCACTTCCCCATCCACCTCAGTAAAATCTCCAATCACGTAGAGGCCCGTGTCATTCATACTAAAATCTTTTATGTGTCCGTTCAGAGGGGGATTGCCAAATGGTGTTACCAAATCCTGTGACAGATCATGAACAGCCAATTGATGGCACGGTTGACCTGCGATGTTTTCAAAATAGCCTCCGATATAAAGCAACCCCTCATTCTTAATCATCTTTTGAATCCGCCCATTGGGATCGGGATTCCACGAATCAACACTACGGTCAGAGTTTAACCGAGCCAAGTAAGATCGGCGCACGCCGTTAACGACATGAAAATCTCCCACCGCGAGAACATCGTCTCCGACCAATTTAAAATCATAAACGGGTCCTCCCATTCGTGGGTCAACATCTTGGATGATTCCGGAGGGGCGATCGATGAAGTGAATATAAGACTCGGGTGTGTTGGGTGTTGGGGTGAGGGAACCTCCTACGATAACCGTGTTGTTGTCCACTTGAATGGTCCGGATAGAGACAACCGCGTTGCCATAGGGATTCCAATCTGTGGCAAGGCCCGTCATTGAATCCAATTCAGCCAAATAGGAAATGGATTTTGAACCGATTGTGGAGAAAACGCCATGAGCAATAAAATTGTTTCCCGCGATCGTAAGTCCTTCGATTTTGGCACTGGCTTGGGGATCCCAACTTGTGAGAGAGAAATTATTGGTGCGATCCCAGGCCGCCCCATAGGTTCGAGATTCAAACGGTGGGAAGGCCCCCACCTCAACGACGTTACCCACGGCATACACCTTGGAATTCAAAAGGGCAATATCCTCGACGGCTTCTTTGGGATCCGGATCCCAATTCAACCAGGTTTCATTCAGTATGTCGTATGCCAGAAGATTTCGGCTGTTACTTCTTTCAATCCCATACGCTCCCCCAATAAAAAGGATGTCACCATCCAAGGCCAATGTTTTGACACGGGGAACGTTGAAAAGGGGCGAGTCCCCTTTAATGGGTAAACTTAAGTCGGTGGCCTGCCCTTGAGCATTGATCCCGGCCACGCACACACGGGCGGCTCCACCGATTTCCCAAAAGCGGCCCGCCACAATCAAGGTGTTCCCATAAAGGTGCATGTCGTAAATCGTGACGTTCTGATTTGAACCCACGGGATTCCAGTTGGCGTCCACCGATCCATCCGCGTTCAAGTGAGCCAAAGTGGATATTTCAGCTCCACCAACCCGGGTAAACGAGCCCGCAATATACCACCCCCCATTGCCATCCGACACAACTTTTTCAATTGTCCCATTCACCTCCGCGAAAGAACGCGTCTTGTTTCCAGTTTGTTTATTGATTTGGGTGATGGATCGTGTGAAGGGACCGATGAGGTTAAACTCGCCTCCAATGTAGACTTTATCCCCATGGGTTTCAATGCTGGTCACGCCCCCATTGGGGACCCAGTCCCCCAAAATGGGATTGGCATCCCAATTGGGCAACGCGCCCCAAAGCGGAAACGGGTTTGTCAAAAAAAGAGCAAACCCAAAAAACAGGATTTTGTTGTTCATTTCCTAACCGAGCCTTTGTCAGTGTGGAAGGGTAATAAAGCCCATCCTTATATATATGAGTGTGGAGGACAAATAAGGTGGGTTCAAGGGGAGGAATTTTATTTTATGACGATAACTTAATTGCTTTTACCTTCACTAAAATAGTTCTTGACAATAGTTCTAATT
>MSYE01000015.1 GCA_002176905.1 bacterium F11
ATATATACCCCAACCACTGGCTTTCTGCATCACGCTTGGATAAGCCGCGTGGCAGACACCTGCTTCTTAAACGTAGAATTAACATGCTTCATAACCACGACGGTTTCATCCCCTTGTTAGACCTACTCCCCTCGAAAGAGAAGTAATAAACCAATAATTATTAAAGGAACGGGTACAACATATAACCAGCCAAAGAAAACGGAAAAGTAAGAATAGATAAATAACAATATTGTTACCACGATCCCAACGATGAGAACCTCAATTAAATAAAAGAACACATGAACTTCAGTGATACTTGGATCTTTCGAAATTAAAAGTGTAATTAATAATGCTGAGAACATAGAAAAGGGAAATAAAAGGAATATACCATGTAGCATATAGTCTTCTAATCTTCCAAAAGATCCCCATACATATTTCACAAATTTAAAGCTTAAGATTACTGCTATTCCAGCTGAAATGAGATAAAGGCCAATTGTTCTTTGTAGTTTTAAATGGGCTATGTAAAACGGTGCCATTTTAAGTTTATGACTGCGCCAAAGTACACACCCTATCAGTGCCATTAGAAGTAGTGGCCCACCAATAAGTAATTTATGAAGCTTGTATGGATCGTCCACGCTATAAATCATAATTCCCTGTAAATTCCGATTGTAGGTCTAACGCTTTGGATAAGTCGCGCGACCAAAACGCTGTTTCTTATAATTTCTTCTCACTGTTCTCTTAATCGCGTCGATCTTCATCCTTTTGTTATATGGCCAACGCTAAAACCACTTAAATACTTCACCACATCTGCAATAACAATCCCCTTCATTATAAAAACCCTTACATCTATGGCAACGCTTCTTCTTAATAGATTTTTTAGCCACCTTTTTCTTTTTTGGATATTCCTGCTTGGGGTCACCTGTATAAATTAACTTTCCCTCATCCAAGAGTTTGAAGGCTTTTCTTGCCTCGCTCTTTTTAACTAAAAATCGAACAGGCATGTTTGGCGCACGGCGCAAGGCAACAAATTTGTCCCCTTGAGAATAAAAATGGATATTGTGTGCTTTAAGGAGAGATTTAACGAACGCGATTTGTCCCATATCGTTTGTTGTGAGAACTTCCACAAGATCTGTGTATTCAAGCTTAGGTTTAGGAGGAAGCTTTTTAACCAAAGGAACTCTACAATCCGCACATCTGGTTATGCCTCTTTCGTATCCACACCGACATTTGGGACAAAACATATTTTTGACTCCTAATGGTTAAAAGTTGATCCCCAGTAACCTTTTATGGCTTGGTGATAAATCAGAACCTGATCCAGGTCCCGATCGATGTTTGTGACGCTTATTCCTGTCGCGTTCCCAATGGCAATTTTTATACTTCTTCCCACTAGCACAGTGGCAAGATTCGTTCCGCCCACGCTTTTTCGGTTTCTTCTTCATCTGTCACCTAGCCATATAACGAAACTGTAGAAAAACCCATTTTCACTCGATCTTTCTTTGATTCTCTACCGTTTTTGTGTGAAAAGGGGTCTTCGTTGTCTTATTTTTCGTTAATTTACTCCTATTTTCTCGAAATCTCCAGATGTTTCCTCATTATGTGACCCCGAAATTGAGATTCCCGTATCGAAATATCTTTAAGATGTTGTGCACCATTGTGTACATCTTCCATTGGGCGCTGTTTTTCTTCTTCCCTCTCATGGTGAATCTGTTCATCCCAAGCCGCTCCCTTATGTTCGCAAACGGTGGCTCTGCTATCCCCATCCTCCGACTGTATATGTAGCGCCCTTTTAAGGAGTCCAACCGCTCTTTCATCCACTCACTGAAACTCCTCCTGTTTTCTCGCCCCTCGAACTTTGCCACCTGCCTTGCCTTGGTCTGACTGTGTCGCAAACATTTTCCTCTGATCTCACATACACGACAATCCGTAATCTTCGCCATATACGTTGTCCCATATTGCCCTTGCTTCGTCTTGAAATTCCGATTCTTCACATACAGTTCCTTCCCAGCTGGACAGGTTAATTTTCCGTTCTTCTTGTTCGTGAGAAAATCATCTGGTGTGAAGAATCTTTTCCGATGTCGCTTGGCCCCTTTGTGCCGATCAGTCGGCTTCCTATGCCTCCCCGCTGTTTCAAAGAGCGGATCTCTTTTTCTCATCCGGTTATCAGCAATATACGCATCTATTCCCTTCCCTTTAATCATCCCCATATTCTTCTCGCTAAAGAACCCACTGTCCGCTATAACTCTTACATCCTTATATATATGGCGAAACCGGCTCCCCACTTGCTCCAGCATGGGCTCTAAACTCTGGGTCTCTGTCCGTTCCCCTTCTGCTTCGGCCCCCACAATTACTTGATGTTTGGAATCCATTGTGGCTATGCCGTTGTATCCTTGGATCACCCCGTGGTTGCTCACCATCTTTGCACTTTCATTGTCATACAG
>MSYE01000016.1 GCA_002176905.1 bacterium F11
GAATATAAGTGTACTTCCTTAAATTACACTTCAGTTGATGACGCTGAATTCGGTAAAAATTGGTAATTGTAGGGCCTGGAATTTACTTTTTCCAGCTAACAAATTAAGGGGATTGGGGGTCAAAGCTGATATTTGATATGTTCAAAATTTATCAATTATCAGCTTTGACCCCTTTTTGCTTTTAGGTTATTTTCTGTACAACAATGTGCTGGAGCCCGACAAAATAAGTGGCTGCGCCACTTATTTTGCGGCTTATCTGGTGCGTTGGGTCGCCATGCTTAAGAGACATTTATGAACATTAAGTCTTTAAGTTTTTTGAAAATCTTTCCATTTATTTTACTTGTATACGTTACTGTTATTGGAACGTGGACATTGGTTTTGAATTATCAAGGCGGTGGCCTTATTCAAGGGTGGTACTCCGAATATGCTGGAAACAATAATGAGCTATCTGGCAGCGGGAAATGGCGAACCGATGAAGGTCGAAGTTTCCAAAACTTTTCGCTTTTGTTTGGTACATGGGTTTATCCTTTTTCCTTAATCGCTTCCGTTATTTTTATCATCGGTATCGTTAAAACTCGCGAGATTTTGAAAAAGGCCCTTTATGCAATTTCGGCTATAGTCCCGCTTTACTTTTTATATCGATTTGTTTCACTAGGCCTAATCCAGGCTATTTTAGAGTTGGGCTAAAAAGGAGGAAAAGATGAAGAAAATTCTTTTAGAGGGATTACTCTATCCGTTTATTGCCATTTTGTTTTGTCTTATCTTTGGAATCCCCTTTCTTTATGTTGGATTCCAAGATATCCACATTCTTGGTTATAAGGACAATAACCATATCACGACAATTGAATTGAATCGGCATCATTTTTGGGGGCTTATAAAAAACCAGTATTCACTTGTGCGCGTCATAGAAGCCAGTCTAGGAACAAGTGAGTCACGCCGGGCGGATAAAGGGGGGCTTATGGTTCTCAAATCGAATGCCTTTATTAGTAATGAGACCCAAAGCGTTCCGATCTTAGCAGGTTCGAGCAACACAGATGAAAAGAAAAAGAGATCGATTGTGAATTCCCTCAATTCTTTCATACAGAACAAAAATGAGATTCGTTTCGATGAAAAATTAAAAATCAGAAATCTGTTCGGTTGGGTTGGGCTCCCTTTTTCGATTCTAGGCATTCTTGGTTTACTTGGATGGCCATCGAAGATTCTAAAATGTATTAAGGAGAAGTGTAGCTAAAAGATGAAACATTTTCCGCGGGTAAAGAAGCAAAAGGGGTCAAGACTTGACCCCTTTTTAATGGTACCTTTGCTAAATAAAAAGAAGGGGCAGTATAAAAAGGCCCTTGAAATGTTTCAGAGGAGAGGTGTTAAATGAATTCTATTATAAAGGAATCGTTTTGGGGATTAGCAATATATGTTGGTACCCTTTGCGTTGCCCTATGTGTAACAAAATATGTTTTTAAAACAAGTCCCGCTGTTTTGGTTATGTCTTTATCTTTCTTAATACTCTATGGAGCAGGTCTTTTGTTGGCACCCTTTACAGTGGGTAAGAGCCAGGCTATTTTATTCAATTTATGGAATATATTGGTTTTTGTGACGGTCATCACCAGCATAGCGATATGTCTAAAAACAGGAGTTGGGCGACCGCAGTTTCTATGGTCACTGATTTTTCAAGTACCATATTGCATGACCCTGTACTATTACGGTGGTATTATTTTCACGCACAAATTCAGTTGATATAAATTTGGAGAGGAGGACAATCGTATGAGGCAAGTGGCGAGATTGGTTTTTGCCATTGGTATCATTATCATTGGGGCAATTCTTGCCATCAATTACCAATTGGAAGTTTTAACCGAGGGAAATGTTCCGTACTTTGTTCCAATTCTCGTTACTGGCATAGCCATTACTTCAGTTGGCATCTTTCTGCTCTTTAAAAGTCGAAAAAAATGAAAAAAACCATGAAGTACTATAGGATTAACACCCTTGGGAATAACAGAGACAAAACGCTGGCCTTTATCAACGATCCCCCAGAAGGCCTGGGAATCTATAATTACCGTATGGCCAGAGGAATTCCGATTGGGAAGCGATATCCCAAAAATGCGCGCATCACTCTTCCAATGAGGGTGGAAAGCCGTAAAATGGAGGGGCACATCGGGCCCAAGATTTTTGTAGATCCATTCGGTCTCCAGATTGATATCTCGAACTGAATCATTCTCCCCCGGTAGAAGAAGAGTTGAGATCTCTAGCCATATCTCTTTTTCTTTACGCAAATACTTCAAGTTATCCAACACAATGGAAAGTTTTCCACCACAAATATGCTGATAGAAATCTTCAGACAATCCTTTCAAATCCACATTGACAGCATCCATGTTTTCAAAAAATTCTTTGCGTGCCTCTTTCGTTATATACCCCGAGG
>MSYE01000017.1 GCA_002176905.1 bacterium F11
CATGTTCTTTACAGTTGATCCCAACAATCTCACCAGACTTCAAGTTCTCATGCCAGGGGAAACAGCTGATCCGGGGCGACCGGTAAATTATGGTGGGGCAGGAGAACCAGCCGGGAAGAGTGGGGAACCAGATTCCAGTGGGGCACCAGGGACTGATCCTTTTGTGGCGGGTGAAAACTATACTGTGACCGTTAATGCCGTTGATAACTATTACAATGTTATTAGTACCGATGCGACGGTGTCTCTGCTATCAACCGATCCCAATGGGACGCCAAGTGATACGGTTCCTCTCGTGAAAGCACTGATAAATGGGTCTACCACATTTACAGCCACATTAAAGACAGCGCAGGATTCCGCTTCTTTACCGTTCTTCCCTGTTAATCCAAGAACCCATACGGTAAGTGCATCGGCATCAGGGCTTATTGGAAATACTTCACCCACTTTAAATCTTGATCCAAATACGTCTACAAAGATTCAAATTCTCTTGCCGAATGAAACGGCAGAACCGGGAACAGCAATCGGAAAAACAGGAAGTCCCAGCAATGCGACAGCAGGCGAAAATTACACAATAACCACCCGGTTGACAGATGATTACTTTAACGCGGTTGGTAATGCCGGATCCAATGTGTCAGTTCGATTAAACACAGACGATCCTTATGATTCCAATGATCCTGATGATGATATTATTTCAGCCGGACTTGGAAATTATGTCAATGTCTATACCCATCAATTTCAAACAGCAGATTCAGTTGGATGGCTTGTCCATGTCTCAACCTATAATGGGCCTTCCTATCAGGCTGCCCTTGCTGGTCCCATCGTCGTAGATCCAGATACCAATCCGTCAAATGATCATTACCTGTTGGTTCTCCTTCCTGGGGAAAATCATGTCCCAGGAGATGTGGCCAACAATGGGAAATCAGGGAGCCCCGACTTTACGTCTGCTTTGGGATATGCGGTACCCAAAACCGGTGACTTTTTCCCTGTTCGGACCATTGGCGTTGATCGGTTTTACAATCGAATTTTTGATGCCACCAATCCCCTGGTTAAGATAACAGCAGACTCAACTCTATATCCAAATTATGGATCACCGGCTGTGTTTGCCTTGGCGTTGGGAAGTGCCAGTATCAATGCCAGTATTAGGCGATCCACAACAAGCGCCTATTTTGAAGTGTATGAGAATACGTACGGTTCAGATATTGACTACAGTAGCGGTACCTCAGCCAGTTTTTCAGTTGATCCCAATGCAGCAACCCAACTTCAAGTGTTGGTTCCTGGAGAGACCGCGGTCCCGGGTTCTGCCACCGGCAAAACCGGTGTTCCTGATTCAGATGGAAATAATGCCCAAAATGGAGATGGCATTGGGGGTAACATCGATGATTTTGTCGCGGGTGTGAATTATCAAGTTAATGTTCAAGCTGTAGATGATTATTACAATTTGGTTCCTTCGGCTAGCGCTGATATTGATTTGGTTACGACGGATCCCTATGACCAGCCAGCTTTGATAACCCAACCCTTGGTTGGAGGGGGAACGCAATATTCAGTCCAATTCTTTACGGCCAATGCCGTGGGATGGACCATTCATGTTTCAACCAGTCTTGGTAATCAATTGACTGATGATACATCACCGCTGATGCCTGTTCGAGCCAACAGTGTCACACAATTGATTGTTACTGTGCCTGGTGAAACACACGTACCAGGTGATGTATCCAACAATGGAAAGACGGGCAATCCTGCTTCTGCTCCTGGAGGAACCTATACCGCTGGCAATATTTGGATTGCCACTGTTACAGCAGTGGATAATTGGTTCAATACGGTTTCCAATGCCATTGCCAATTCCTGGTTCCATACAACCGATCCCTATGATGTTCAAGGTGTGACCCAGCCTTTGGTGACGGGCGCAACCACCTTTGCGATCCAAATGTACCAAGCTGGCAATCAAACATTAAATATCCTAAATGATGCGGGTCTGACAAACACATCTGTTTCCAATATTCCAATTGTGGCGGGAAGTGTTAACCGTGCTTTGGTCATTCTGCCTGGTGAAACACATTTGCCAGGAAAACCTCCCTATACACCTTCTGTTGGAGTGGGTGGAAAAGAAGAACCGGACAACCCGTCTCCTCAAATTGCGGGTTCACCCATCACGGTTACCGTTTATGGTACTGATCGATACTGGAACCAAGCCAATTCAAACTCTTTGGTTCAGCTAACGGCTCCTGATGATGTTAATCCTGACGGGCTTAGCAATCGAAATTTGGTTGCTGGGGTGACAACATATTCTGTGACATTGTATAAAGCGGTTAACTCAACTGGATTCGCTCATAATTTTGTGGCTACCGTGGGAGGATTTACCAATCCCACCTATATTACTCCTGAATTAACACTCTATCCCGATACCGTTGGT
>MSYE01000018.1 GCA_002176905.1 bacterium F11
AGAGCACCGAGACATACGGAATGAACGGTAACTTCACCGGGCTTGTTCCTGACACAACCTACTATGCCCAGGTGAAAGCGGTAAACCATTATGGGGTTCATACAAATTACTTGAACTTGGGAAGCACAATGACGTTGCTGCAATTGGCGCCAATCAATCTCCAATTCACCAATGCGAACACAGGTTATTTAACGGCAACCTGGGATGAACCGGATGTGCCAGGAGATACGTATGACCTGGAGCTTTCCACTGCCAATGATTTCACTGGGACCATATTCAGTAGCAACACGGTTCTTCTGAATGCAACGCGCAATGGGTTGGCAGTGAACACAACGTATTATGGTCGGGTGAGATCGAATGTGACAGGAGTGCCGAGTGATTGGAGCACACCGGCCCCGAGCACAGCAACATTGGCAGATATTCCGGATCACGCAGCAACAACATGGACGGCAGTGAACGTGACATCGTTAACCGTGGCCTGGAGCGAAGGGACCAACCCGCCGAGTGTAACATGGTATGTGATCGAGATCTCAACGGCTGACAACTTTACGGGAGGAGATGACAAGAGCACGGAAACCTATGGTATGAATGGGGTGTTTAGCAATCTTGTACCGGATACCACCTATTACGCCCAAGTGAAGGCGGTCAACCACAGTGGCATCGACACCAATTATTTGAACTTGGGTAGCACCGAAACCTTGGCAGCCGATCTTCCGAAGAACCTAACCTTTACAGCGGCGAGCACCAATACCTTAACTGCTACTTGGGGTGCCCCGGATAGTGGAGCCGACAGTTATGAACTTGAGATCAGCACGCATTCCAACTTCAGTTCCGCGAACATCAGTTCATCCACCGTGTTAAACACCGCCACCATTGGTAACTTGTTGGTGAACACAACGTATTATGGACATGTTCGATCCTTCTTAAGTGGAAGCACCACGCCGTGGACAACATACGAGACAACATCAACGTTGGCAGAGGTCCCAGCGTATGCGGTGTCAACTTGGACCGTGGTGAACGTGACATCGTTAACCGTAACCTGGGCAGAAGGAACCAATCCCTTGAGCGTAACCCGGTACGTTGTGGAGGTTTCCACCGCAAACGACTTTACTGGTGGAGATGACACAAGCACAGTGACCTACGGATTAAATGGGGTGTTCACCGGGCTCATGCCGGATACAACCTATTATGCTCAAGTAATGGCGGTCAACCACAGTGGAATCGATACCAACTACTTGAATCTGGGCAGCACCGAAACCTTGCCGGCTACTGAACCCGGAAGCTTCCAATTTGTTGCTTCGAGCAGTTACAGCTTAACTGCGGACTGGACCGCGAGCGACCCTGCGGGAGATACCTACACCCTGCAACTCTCAACAGCCAATGACTTTACGGGAACCATCCATTCCAGTCAGACCGCGGCTCTTTCTGCGGAGCGTGATGGCTTGGCCGTGAACACAACATATTACGGACGAGTGCGAGCGGACATCAACAGTGGTGTGAGTCCGTGGAGCAATCCTATTGTGACAACAGCAACATTGGCAGATATTCCGGATCACGCAGCAACCACATGGACCGCAGTGAACGTGACATCGTTAACTGTCACCTGGACAGAAGGAACCAATCCACCAAGCGTGACGTGGTATGTGATTGAAATATCCACCGCCAACAACTTTACAGGAGGAGATGACAAGAGCACGGAGACGTATGGATTGAACGGCCAATTCACAGGGCTCATGCCAGAGACAACGTACTACGCTCAAGTGAAAGCGGTTAATCACTATGGTGTTCATACCAACTACTTGAACTTGGGAAGCACCGAGACCTTACCGGCTACTGAACCCGGAAGCTTCCAGTATATTGCTTCCAGTAGTTACAGTTTGACCGGAGATTGGACAGCGAGTGATCCTGCGGGTGATACCTACACCATGCAACTCTCAACGGCGAATGACTTTACTGGGACCATCCATTCCAGTCAGACCGCGGCTCTTTCTGCGGAGCGTGATGGCTTGGCCGTGAACACAACCTATTACGGACGAGTGCGAGCGGACATCAACAGTGGAGTGAGTCCATGGAGCAATCCTGTTGTGACAACAGCAACATTGGCTGACATACCTGATCACGCAGCAACAACGTGGACCGCAGTGAACGTGACATCGTTAACTGTCACCTGGACAGAAGGAACCAATCCACCGAGTGTGACGTGGTATGTAATAGAGATTTCCACAGCAAACAACTTTACAGGTGGAGATGATAAGAGCACCGAGACATACGGAATGAACGGTAACTTCACCGGGCTTGTTCCTGACACAACCTACTATGCCCAGGTGAAAGCGGTAAACCATTATGGGGTTCATACAAATTACTTGAACTTGGGAAGCAC
>MSYE01000019.1 GCA_002176905.1 bacterium F11
ATGATTATTCAGCAGATAAAACGGCCGAAATCAAAAGAGAATTAGACCTGGCCCTTTTAACAGCTGACCGGATTTACCGTATAAAAGCTCACCCAAAAGTGGAAAGATGGATTGAGGCCTTGGAATCTTTTTGGGCTATTTTGGATACAGCCGATTGGATGCCAGAGGCCTTGCATGATGCCCGGCGGACATTAACAAGAAGAGAATTGGAGCGGTTTCAGGGTTTACCCAGTGTTGGGGGTATAGGTTATCTGGTTGATTTGATTAAAGTGAAATCAAGTGAAATGAGTGTGAATGATCAAGATGTTATTTTGCGTTTGATCATTGAAATCAAATCGTACAACGACGAAAAGCCAGAGAATCCTTGGCAAGATCTTTATCACTTGGCTGATTCGAATCCCAATCAATTCTTTGATACCTTAACACAATTGGCGAGGAGTCGGGATCCCGCGGTTCGCGACGAAATGGATCTTTTCCTTGAGAGTGCCAGTTGGGGATTGATGAGAGATGGTTTAAGAGAGAAGGCCAGTAAAAGGATAGATAAGTTTGAACAGTCTCTTCAGACCAGACCCCTTGTTCTTGTTGCTTCATCTGTTACTGGTTGGTTTTGGTCCACCACCGGGGCCATATTTTGGCATGAGCTCAGCCATGCGGGGGTTCTGCGCCTTGTCCACTTTCTGGTATTTCTTTTCTCTATTCCTGTTGTGTTGTTGTTGGTGTTGCGAGAGGTTTTTATGGCCCTTATTGGGGGGGGGATTTATCAAGCCAGTGGAAGACCGATGAAAATCTTAATACCTCAAATAAAGGATATTGCAAAACTATGGAAGGATTATCTCGAAAGTTACCAATTGAGAGAGGTTAGATGGACTGGTGACAAACCCGGGATACGATTTTCTGGAATTGATTATAACCAGTGGCATTTGGCTAGCTTGAGAACGCTTGGTCGCTTTCTTAATATTATTATTGTTTTGGCAGGTCCCGTTCTTCCTCCCGTCTTGGTGATCTTTGTCATGAAAGGGGCCTCTGCCCTTCTGGTATCCACTCCCGTTCTTCTTTATTCTGTGAATGTTCTTTTGTTTCTTTATTTTGCCATCGTCCTTCATCATGGTCTGTTAAATCTCTTTGATTGGAGACTTCTCTATAAACCCAACTCTGATGCGCTTCGCCTTGCTGAGGCCATTTTCTTAGCACCTCTTCTACGCCTATTCCGATTGAACATCCCTCATCCCGAAGGCCATTGGGTGAGGGATTCCACCAGAGGAAAAGCAAAAGTTGAGGATCGTCCAATTCTTTCGCCTGATGATGAGATTGTGACAAATCTTGAGGATGAGATTTTGGATGCAGAATTCTGGGCGTTGATGGACAAATCAAGATTGGATGATTGGGGAGGTAAGCACATTCGGAAATACCATCGTCTCCTTGTTTTGCGCCTTTATGGAGTCGTAAAAGAAAAGTACCCGGATGAGGTAAAGCATATCCGTCATCTTAAGCAAGCCCATTTCCGGACCAGCCGCATCCCGGAACTCAAAAGAAAATTGGGAGCCTTGTATAGTTATTGGTATGAGCAATGGCAATCGGCGGATACAAAAATGGACACCATTCAGTATATGTTGTCTGAATTGAGGTTGGCTGCACCTCCAAGACCCATAAAGGAGATAAAAACCGTAGCACAATTGGTCGAAAGGATTCAGGGCGGAGAGTTTGTATATAAAGATGGTATGCGGTTTCCTTGGGCGGAGGCCTCAGAAGAGTTGAAACATGATGCTTTATGGGATTTGGCTGTTAAGATGCAGGAATTACAACCAGACGAATATGATGGCTTGCCTGAAAAGGAAAAGAAGAATAAGAAAAAGCAGGCCATTTTAAAACTTCGCAGAAGACACATGGAACGACAAACGGGATTTACTTTTCATCATCCTCTCAAACCCCTGATCAAAATATATATGGCTGAGGCAAAGACTCGAAAAATAATGCCATTCTGGGTGATGTTGGAAAAATTGGGATACCTTCCCAAACTGGAGACTTTGAAAACCCCAGCCGATTACAAGGATCTCATAACCGCTTTTCATGGAGATACCGATACCCCCTGGATCGAAATGTTTGAGGGAAATCCGGACGTGGGGCATCAGTTAATTAAAGAAGTGGCCGCCATGGCCTTATATGGTGCCCAAAACCAGGAAGAAATTGATGCGGTTGTGGATCAAGTGACAATCGAAGACATTCGATCTCTTACGAAAGAGGATTTTCATGACTTTCAAATTCCATCTATCGGAATCAAGCTTTGGTCCTTATGGGAACAAATTAAGAAAAACCGGAAGAAGAGAAGCCATATGG
>MSYE01000020.1 GCA_002176905.1 bacterium F11
TTAAAGTTTATGGATCCCGAAAAAAGAAGGGAGTGCAATTTATCGAGATTGAGGCTCAAGATTATCAGGATGTTTGGGATGGAATCAAGTTGCGTGCTGATGTTATCATGCTCGACAACATGCCTCCTGCAAGATTACGGCGCTCTGTTTACTTTATTCGGGCTGCAAGGAGAGCATTGAATTCTTCGACCCCCCTCATCGAGTTATCGGGGGGAATTACAATAAAAAAAGCAAAGCAATTGTCACAAATGGGTGTGGCACGTATTTCGGTTGGTGCCCTAACGCATTCGGCTCCTGCTTTGGACTTATCTATGGAGGGTTATTAATGGCGGTATCAGAACTTTTTCAAGCATCAAAACGGTTTCAGGAAAATTATGAATGGCTCTCTGTAGCCAAATATTTTGATCGAATTGATTCAACACAAAAAAGAATTCTCCAATTTCTTCCAAAGAAGATTGAAGGGGCGGTCTTGGTGGTGGCGGAATCACAAACCAAAGCAGTGGGTCGCCATGGAAGAGAGTGGATTTCTCCCCCGGGCGGTATTTGGTTTACACTTGGGCTTCCAATGAAAACAAGAACCATTGCCGAGATGGCTCCTTTTTCAATTGTCTGTTCTCATGTTGTGGTAAATGCCCTGAGGGAAATCAATAATTTGAATTGCGAAATGAAATGGCCCAACGATATTCTGTATCAAGGTAAGAAGGTGGCAGGAATTTTAAATTCAACGGTGAAGAAATTTAAAAATGAATGGTTTTTGGTCGGTATTGGTGTCAATGTTAATAATGAATTACCAGATAGTTTATCTGACTCGGCCACCACCATCCAAAAAATTCGGAAACAATCACAGGGTCGCTCTCGTCTGATTGAAGCCATTATTGAGGCTGTGTGGGTGGCATGGGGAGATTTCGACCGGACGGGGTTTGGACCGTATCAAAAAAGCATTGAAGACAAGTTGCTTGGGAAAGGGAAAATGACACGTATTCTTGTGGGGAATCATCAAACTGAGGGTACGATTCTTGGAATTGACCCCCAGGGAAGCCTTTTGATACAATCGGGATCTAACAAAAAAACGATCCATGCCGGTGAAGTTGTTGGTTAACCTGCCTAAGACTCTCAAAGAAAAAGCTGTTTTCAACATCTTGCTTTCCTCTGATTCTTGATTGGTACGATGGGCAAACGACGAACGCAGGGGCATGAGAGATTCCTTAAAAAAAAGAAGGAGATTTTGATGACACCTGTATTAGAAAAAGCACAAACAAGAGAAATTATATCTGCTCATGGCGGAACCTTGATTAATCGTCTTGTCCCTGCGGACAAGACTGCCTCCGTAATCGAAGAAGCCAAAAACTATCCTCAGATTCCCATTGGTCCTCGTCTCCATGCCGATATTGAGATGATCGGCATCGGTGGGTTTTCCCCGCTTGAAGGATTTCTACCGTCAGATGACTACCAAAGTGTTCTATCAAACATAAGGCTTTCAAATGGTCTCATATGGCCTATCCCAATTACGCTGGATGTTGATCAAACCGTGATGAAGAAATTGAATGTGGGGCAACCCGCTGCTTTGGTGTTGGATGGAACCATCGTAGCCATTCTCCATGTGGAAGATATTTACCAATTCGATAAGAAGATGGAGGCCCGGTATATTTATAAAACGGAAGAAGACCAGCATCCCGGGGTTGCCGCGGTTTATTCCAAGAAGGATTACTTGGTGGGAGGAAAAATCGACGTCTTGAAAACACAAGATCACAAGGATTTCCCCCAATACAATTTGACACCCCGCGATACCCGGCGGGCTTTTCATGAAAATGGTTGGAAAGCGGTGGTGGCTTTCCAAACACGAAATCCCATCCATCGTGCCCACGAATTTATCACAAAGACCGCCCTTGAGATTGTGGATGGTCTGCTTATTCATCCTATCGTTGGTGCCACGAAAAAAGGAGATATTCCCGCTGATGTTCGAATGAAGTGTTACGAAGTCCTCATCGAAAATTATTACCCCAAAAATCGGGTTATGCTCGCTATCAATCCTTCCAATATGTTTTATGCGGGACCACGAGAGGCCATCCTTCATGCCTTGGTGCGACAGAATTATGGGTGTACCCATTTTATTGTCGGCCGTGATCATGCGGGCGTGGGGGGCTATTATGGAACCTTTGAGGCTCAAGATCTCATAAAGTCTTTCTCAAGAGAGGAATTAAAGATTGAGCCTCTTTGCTTTGAAAATAGTTTCTATTGCAAACGAACCAAAGGCATGGCTACAGAAAAGACATCTCCCAGTCAAAAAGACGAAAGGATTTTTCTTTCGGGGACACAGGTAAGAGAGATGTT
>MSYE01000021.1 GCA_002176905.1 bacterium F11
ACCTTGAATTATCTCATCCAGCCATCCTGCAAGGCTCGAGATAATCAACGCCACAATGTAAGATTTGGCCCCGAAACCCCAATGAAGAGAAAGAGCCCGAAGAAACAAAACACCCACCAATCCGTATTCAAGCAGATGAATTTGTTCTTCCGGATATGGGGTGTGTCGGGACAAGAAAAGATAAAGTACAAAAGTGGTACCTAGCAATACATATCGCCACCAGTCTCGATTTTTTTGATGAATCAAGTATCCAATTAGTCCGGAAATAGAAATCCCAAACAAAATATAAAGGAATGGATTCAGTAGTCCCTTGGCGCGCAAAAATGAGATGGGGATACGGACGTTACTTAGGGTCGCATAAATAAATCCAACATATCCAATTGCGATCAACCAATATTTAATCTTTTTGGTATTCATGGGCAGGGGCAAACAGCGAAGATCAAATTTGCTTTGGCGAAGACGAATTTTGCGTTTGATAAAAAAGGATAATGGCCCATTCTTATCTGTGCGAAAAAACTTTTTACACAAAAGTTGGGACTGATCCTCCAGCTTTGTATTTGGTAAACCGTATTCATTTTCTCCGACGGAAACAACACAGAAATCGATTATGGCGAGAGTTTCAAGAAAAGAGGAATCAAGCTCATCGCCATGATGTGGCCACAAAAGCCAATCAACCTTCTTAAGCCATTTCGAATCGACTTTGAGGAGATATTGTTGTCTTTTTATTCCAGCATCGGAAGCCAATAACAATCGGTGGCCTTTGTATGTTAAACCAAAAACCAAAGAATTGTTGTTGAGATCAGAAAATGAAAGCGAATTTTTTAAAACACGCAATTGAAATTTTTTCCCCAGCTTAAGCCGGGTGTCTGGTTCTAAAAGATGAAACTCTGTATAGGATTGAGCTTTATCCAAATCTTGAACCAAATCTTCATTTGGAGGAAGTTCCTCGTTCCAATAAACGGTGTCCGTTTTAATTTGAGAAATAAGGGGAAGAAGAGCACCGGCATGATCCGCATGTGTGTGGCTTAAGAAAATACCTGTCAATCTGGTTACGGATTCATCAGCCAAATGGGAAAGAATATCGGATGTGGTTTCTTTTCTGCCTGTATCAAATAGATAATGATTGTCTTCAACCTCAAGATGCACCGCTTGACCAAATCCAATATCAATCACGTGAAGAATAACATCCGCATGGGACCAGGAACCCATCAGCAGCATTCCAAGGAGAACCAATGTTCCAACGTGAATCTTTCTCCACCCCTCCTTTAGTAGAGAGGAAGATGAGGATATATCTAAATAACTATATGTTTTTAATGTCATGTGAGATCGCAACTCAACTCTTGATGTTCGGATATGATACGAATTTTAACAGGTCGTGGTTCAGGTGGATGGACCAATCCCCAATTTATGGCCAGTTGTTCAAGTTGTATGTCGCCGGAAATTTTATTTGAGGCGCCAACAATAATTTCTGTTGCCTGGATATCAACGGCTGTTTTGGCAATTGAGAAAATGGGGTCGTTTGTGGGGACCATGATGGGGATAACATCGTATCCGTATTTTTCGGCCACGGTCACAACATTGGAGAACAACTCGGTTTCATCTATCGTTAAGGTCATGTCGGTTTCATCCGATTGAAAAGCACGCCTGCGTCTTGAACTCAACACAACAATATCGGCATCCTGTTTAAGTTGTTCAAGACATTTGATCATGTGGATAAGGTTGTTTGGATCACGAACCGCGATAAGAAACCGCAGTTTGTGTTCGAGTTTGAGAGAGTTTTGATTTACAGATTCTTTGTGTTGCATATTAAATTGTTCTGTTGATTCCGATTTTTTGTTTTTCTTTCGACTGATTTTTTCAACGATGACAAATATGAAAAACAGACAAACTGTAAACGCCACGCCCGCTTTGGTTGCTGTGGTTTTTGTGAAGAAATTGGCCACGGCCAAAATGAGAAGAAGGGAGGTAATTAATATCAGGCCAATCGGAATTTCCGTCGAGAAGATGGTGATATTAGCAGGGACCCGCCATTCCCGCGGTCCCTTGTCTTTAAACCTCAAAACCGTTACAGAAAGGGTGATAAAAACAAAACTCCAAATTACACCAAAGGCGTAAGCTTCTCCCAAAACGAAAACATCACCTTGTGAGGCCAGAATGGCCACCAACTGAATGGCAACAATGAGGTTAATGATCCGATGGGTTGTCCCATATTTTTTGTGGACTCCTTTGAACCATCTTGGAAGAATACCGTCTTCGGTAACCCGGTTCATTTCACCGTTGGATCCCACAATGGCGGTGTTCACTGCTC
>MSYE01000022.1 GCA_002176905.1 bacterium F11
AATTTGGCTGAAGGAAACGGGAGATGGCATAAAAATGAGAAAAAACATTTTTTTTGGATTGCCGGAAGTAACAATGAGATTGGGAAGTTATGAGATCAAAATAAAAAGTTTTGATGGGGAAACCTGTCATGTGGAGATCGGGGGATTCTCTTTTTACTTTCAATATGAGAGGAAGGCGGGCAAAAGTCCAGCGGTCCGTCATCATGGGAGTGACAAAAAAATTGAATTAAAACGTGGGGTGCGTTATGAGGCGTGTATCTATTGGGATCTCAGACCACCCCAAGAAGGAGAAATTATTATTGTGCTTGGCCTGCCCATTCTCTCCAGAAACGAATGGGATGTCTCTGCCAATTTGAGTGCCGGGCCACCCTTCCGGCGCAGGCGTCTTTTTTCGAGAAGTCTTGCGGATAATCGGGATAAGCCTTTTGATGAAGAGCGGGAGACAAGAGATTGGCTTTTTAATGTTCATCAGCTCGATACCATCGAGTTGGCCGATAACAAAATTGTGATGAAAGAAAAAGGTCGCCATACAGAATTGAATAATCACTTTCAGGTTAATGGCTTGTCAACAGCCGAACAAATAGCCCGTGCCTTCTTCTATCGTGTTCTTTGCTGGCCAGCCACGACTGATAACTATAAGCACACTCATGGAATATCTACGAGTTATTTGTGGAATATATTGGAAATGACAGGAGACCAAAGGTTGGCGGGTTGGCTTGAGAAAGTTCGACGTGCTTATCACGATCTTGAACCGATGCGATTGTTTCGAAATCCCCATTCCTTCATTACCGAACCCAAGTTGAATAAGGTGGCCGGTTTTGAGCGCTATTGGAAGGGATTCCAGAAAGCGGCTTATATTACCCTTGATTTGGGGGAATATCTGATCCTTAAATTTAAACTTGATGAGACCGGAAAAAAGGGGATTATACCGAAGGGTGAAAGAGATCGGCTTCTTGAGGTTTTTAAGCGTACCAGGGAAGTCTTTGCTGGAGCCCAATTAATTACTTTGCGAGATCGATTGTTGGGGCCGATTAATTATAAAGCCTTGGTTAAAAATCAAGCCGGTGATATTGACGAGATTCCCAAAAAGGCCACTATTGAAACAGGTTTGGTTATGGATCAATTGCCCTTTATAGAGAACGAACTTAAGAAAATTCAAAAAGATTACCTTGAGTATAAAAAGCGGGCTGAGCGACAAGCGGGATGGAAAAGACTTGCTGATCAGAAAATGGAGGAAGCAAAAACCATTATCAATATGTTTTTTGAAAATCAACAAACCATGTGGGAGCGAGGTGTTATTGATCGTGCGCCCGATATTATGCAGCGGTATGGGCTGGGCTTGTGGCATGGCGAACCCAAGGTTTTGGGTGTGGCCCCTGGAAGTTTATTTGTTGGAGTTGAGGCGCGAGCCATTGTCAACTTCCTGACCGTTCGACACAAGGAAACCAAGTTGGATGCGGATGCTTACCCTGAAGCAAAAGAATATGGAGACCTTTCGGGGTATCAAAAGCAATACGTTTATAACGTGGACAATGATACGGATATTCTTGGTCAGGTTCCGGAAGACTTTCGTGATTATTATGTCCATAAGGTAAAAAATATTGTCCCAAAAGATGAGGCCGCCCTAGAAGGGGTCAAATTTGAGAAAGAATGGCAAAAGGCCGTGGACAAGGGGACCGAACGCCAGTTCCAAAATGCCGGTGTTTCTTTATCAATTCTTCAGAACGAACAAATTGGGCATATGGAGTGGTTCGTTGCCTTCATTCACATGAAGCATTTGGGAGAGGAAATACGTGAAAAATTCTTTGGTCGTAAATCCTTGGTGGGAACCCCACAGCTGGATTTTGCAGCGGCCTTTTCGGGATTCTTACCCGTTGATCCCAAAAATGGTTTGTATCAGATGATGCAGGTTTACCTGGCCAGACTTTCAAAGTACCCCAAGTGGATTGATGATTTAAAGAAGATAAAGGATGATCGCCTCTGGATTTCAAAGACGGTTTTGGAAGCTGTTCTTATGGATATACCACCCGACGTGATCAGATCTCATTGGGAAGATAAAATCTTTACTGACTTTATCAAAGACTCCGTCACTCTTCCCTATGAATGGACGGAAAAGCCAGGAGAAGTATATCCCGTAGTTGATTTGGACGTGATGCAAGCGTTGCATGCCAGGGTCGCCATGGTTGTAAAACCGATATTACGGTCCAAGTTTATTTATCCGCGACTCGATGCCTTTCTTAATAAAAGAGGATACAAAGGAACAACTGACGATTTCATTGATGGACTCAGCATGATATGGTTGCTGATAATTGAAATCCCGGGAATGATACTCATCTCTCTCTTTTTTGCCTGGCCCGTTGTGTTGGGCGTGATGACCTTTATGATCCTCATTCACCCGATCCTGGAACAATTCGACGTCAACCGAACCCGCGGTTCGCCGGGTTTCCTAAGAAGCCTGTTGGGGCATTTGGTGGTTTTTGGTGTTTACTTTCTCTTGTCTCCCGATTTTCTCCATTCGATTCTCACCCTCCTTTCTCTTGAATCCTTTGCACCTCTCCCTTTTTCTTGGGCATCCCGGTTGTTTTCCGGTTATGGAGTTGTTCTTCTTGTCGCGGCCTTTCTTCATTTAAGGGCAGATCTTATTCGAGTGGGATGGGGATTTCCGTACCGACTTAAAAATAATCATTTCTTGTTGCAATTCTCTGGCTCTGTCATATTCTTATTCCTTTTATTTGGTTTGGGATATGAATTGATTGGTTTATGGGAAGCACCCTACATTAATTCTGAATTGAACTTGGCCATGTCGGGATTATGGGTCCCGCGAGATAGAGGCCCGATATGGGAGCAATCTGAGGATTTGAAAGACTTAAAAACGGATCCAGAAAAAACCAAGAAAGTTGCAAGCATATTAAAAGGAGTATTAGATGAGATTCGGTTTGATGAATATAACCAGTTATTAAGAGATCCAGAGAAACAAGGGGATTATCATGCGTCCCCTTTGGCCCGGCATGATGTTGTCAGGGACGATGAGGTGGTATACGAGGAACTTAGGAAGATGTCATTTGAGGAGAGACCGGATGATAAGAATTTGCGACGGGTATATTATGCCTTTGGGTTGCTTGTTTTTGGAGACACGTTAACGCGGGTCGAATTGGATGAATTATTGGGAGTGACCAGTGAATCAGTGATTCAGGATTTTATGGATGTCGGGATTATTGTCCATACAGGTTTCAATAAATATGAAACAAATGGTTTGTCCTTGGTTTCGCGGGAATTGCTCAACAAGGAAGTCATTTATACTTTTGTTGATACGCCTCCAACAACAAAGATACGCCCCAGCCTTTCAGGGCGGGTTTATGCCGGTTCAGATTCGATTCAGTTGTTGAATTATCTTCAGCAGGGTCATCCTTTCAGCGGGATTGGGATTGATTTTGGGGCCGGTCAAGGAATTCAATCGATTGGGATATTGAAAACGTATAGCGCAGTGGATGCGATGATTTTATACGAAATTGATGCCAGAGCAAGAAACGTGTCCTTTTTTAACGCTCATCTCAATGGGTGCGAAAAGAAAATCATTATTGCAAAAGATAAGTCAGATATTAGAGATGCACTGAAAAAACAACAGGTTGACCGGGCTTCATTCGGGGTATCCAATCCGCCATTTAATCCGATTCCTGAAAAAATACAGACATTCTTAGGAGAACTGGATTTAAGGAATAAATTCTTCAAAGCAGGATGGGGTGGGACAGATGGGCTTTTTGTGATCCGGGAGTTTATGGATTTGGCTTCCCACTTTATAAAGGATGGTGGGCCTTTTGTTTTATACTCAGCGGTCTGGACAGGAAATGATAAAGGCCCAAATAAAATAATTGATTTGGCCGCCAATCGTGGCTGGGAGGCCAAGTTCGTAGAACAGGATCCTTTTAAATTATCTCTAAAGAAAAATACTGAACACATTGAAGGCAATGTCATGACAGTCGAAGATTTATCGGAGATCATGATGAACGGAGTAATTGATTCGAATCCGGAATTCTTGACCGAACGGAAATCATTGGAGCCGTATAGCAGCGAATTTTTGCGGCAGTATAAAGAGTTGGATATTACCCATGTTTATATTGGATTTGTGAACCTTACGGTGCGACCTACGTCTGATGAAGAATTGGAAAAGGGAGTTGAAATAACGGGGAAAACCACAATAATTGAAGCCAATGGCGAAAATGATGAATCAACGGAAATAGATGATTTGGGCAGTGAGGGTGAGGATTCAGAATCGGAAACTGGCCCCTTGGATGAAACGACAATGGGGGAACTTTTAAGAATATTACCAGGATCTGCCCGTTTCCTGATTGATGAGGAATTGCCGAGATGGTTGGAGGCCTTGGGAAGCGGAGAGCAAGCGTTGGATGAAGTATTGAAAACGTCTCATATGAAACTTCGTGAAGGGCAGAGAGAGAAGGTGGTGAAGTTTTTTACAGATAGGGGAATGCTCTCCATTATGGGGCGGCCCATTTTGCGATCAAGATTGTTTTATCCCCGCATAAAAACAGTGGTGGACAGTACCCGCCTAAATGGACGAACAGACGAAGTAATAGAGGTATTAAGTTGGATTTCATTGCTGTCCATGGAAATCCCTGGCCTGGTGATCACCTCCCTCTTCTTCGGTTGGCCAACGGTCTTGGCCGTGATGATCTTTATGATCCTTATACACCCCATTCTTGAACAATTCGACGTCAACCGAACCCGCGGTTCGCCGGGTTTCCTAAGAAGCCTGTTGGGGCATTTGGTGGTTTTTGGCGTGTATTTTCTCCTGTCTCCGGAATTCCTAAATGCCGCCTTGCCCCTTCTTTCCATTCCCTTGCCTGCTCCTCTTCCTGAATCTTTGGTTGCCCGTCTCTTTTCTGTCTACGGTTTTATACTTATCTATGCTGCTCTCTTTCATTTGGGAGCCGATCTTTATCGGGCGAGATCAACGGATAGCTCTCTTCCACAAAACGGATCGAAATCTTTGTTTGGGTTGATCAGGGTTTTGTTTGTCCCACCGGATCACGAAATGAACGCCTTAATTGGTCGGATCAGAAAGAAGATGGAGAGAGAATTTAAAGGTCATTTTGACTGGAACAAAAATCACCATGTTAGTCTGGTTAGCAAAAATCAAAGAAGTGAAGATCCCCTCCCCTTGCGTCATGTGATTGAGATCTCTGAGGCGGCGGATGGAAATTATCATGAACCAGATGAGGATCTGTATTTTAAAGGAACGGGTGGGAGTGTAACAGAAAAAACCATTCGGATAAATTTGCGCTGTTCAGATAAACCAGCTCTTGATAATTGGAGAGGGGTTTCTGGGGATCAGAGAAAAGAACGGGATTACCATATAACCTTGGGTTGGAAGAATGGGACCTTTACAGCAGAAATGAGCGAGCGACTTCAGGGAATATTGAGTGAGTTTGAACAGGAAATTAAAAACCTCCCCAAGTTGTCACTTACCACTGCTCCTTTGGTCTACTACGAAGATTTGATATTTCACAACGTTAGGATTGTGGACTGGAGACTCCTCAGCGATGTCGTACGAGGAAAATTTGGGGAAATCGATGTGAGTGGACAGGCGGCTTTCTTCGGAGTTTCACCCAGATTGGTTAATTCCAGTATAAATGCCGTAAGGATGGAAATTGAAGGGGTCCTCAGATTTCTATTTAACCGTTATATCCTTGAACCGATACCACAGTTGATAAAACTGATGAACGTGATTCTTGTTCTATTTCCCTCAATCTTGCTGTCTGTCACTCTGTCGTGGTTGGGGATTGATGGGGTGGCTGAGCCCATGGCATCGATGGCCACAATGGGTTTGGGAGGATTTCATGATAGGAAACAAAATGCCGATCCTCCAAAATTGACATCCAGAATGGCTGTTTCAAAATTGTTGGATCAACTCAATTTGTCTGATTTTGATGGTCTTCCTATGCAAACTCTTGCGGATGAGGAGGGTTGGCAACGCCAAGTTACGGTAAAAAGCCGTGAGGATACAGACGAACTGCCCCGTACGGGAATGGAGGTTGTTCAGGAGGTTTTGGGAACCAATGAATTTGCTTTTCTGTATGACCAAAATCGGTTCTTAAAGGCCATTATTCCATCTGATTCTTCTATTGAGAAGTATGTTGACTTAAGTCCTTATTACATTGAAGTTCCCAATGTGGGTGATCCAAGGGAAAAAGAGGTATGGGAAGAATATATTGAAAGAAGGGAAACGGATGAGAAACTGATTAATAAATTTATTCATCAACACTATGGCTCTCGGTCAAGGGATGTCGAGAAAATCGAAGATGGTGGTCCTTTTGCTTATGTCGAAATTGAAAAGGCCACAGGGCAATATATCTCCTATGGATATGATCCCGTAAAAAGAGAGAAGAAGAGATCTCGAGAATACCGATCCGATTTGGAGCAATTTATATTGCCTGTGTTTCCAACGGTTTTCTCACCCGGGCGAATCCATCATGCAGGGTTAGACAAAATGTATATGGAGGCGATATACGAAAAACTAGAAGAGGGTGATAGTGTTCTTGTGGGCGGGCCGGGTGCGGGCCCTGATTCGTGGATTGCTTGGTTAAAAACAAAAGGAAAAATACACGCTTTTGGTATCAATCCCTTTGAGATAGCAAATCTTCAAGCCACTGCGGTGATTGCTGGATTTGAAGTGGAAACAACCCTTGCTGATAATATTGTTACAGAAGATGGGGTGAATGTTTTTACTGGTAAAAAATTTAAGTGGATTCTATGGAATATGCCCCAATACGAAGAGCAACGATACATTCCAGGGAATATGATGGGTAGATGGGACCAGGATTATTTGGGGAAAATACTTCGACGGTTTGCAAAGGGTGTTGTCTCTTCTCTTGTTAAAGGGGGGAAGGCCCTGGTATGGAACGGAACAGATTTGGAACCTTGGAGACCCATCATGAAAATATTGCAGACAAATGGTGAGTGGGAGTTTGGGAGTGATAAAGTTGTTTCGCCTGCGTCTGATCGAGAAGTTGAGCGGCTCAGCGACCATGTTTACTTGGTAACAAAAACCCATGAAAAAAGAGGATGGACATCGACTGCATCGTGGCTTCTTCGAAATGCCACCAGTATTTTGTTGCCATTGGTTTTTGTGGGAGTCCTAACGGCATCTCTAAGTGCGGGGGAAGTGGTCTCGGATGTTATTTCTGGACTATCCACTGTTAATTGGGTGCCGGTTTTGGCTCAACAATCGAATTTGGGACATTCGGTTGGATTGGGATTGGGAATATATATCATCACAGCCGTCCCCATCTCTGTTTTGATTGACCTTTTGATTATTCGGCCGAATCGATTTCCAAAAATACACGGGATTTTCAAGAAACCAACGGAAAAAAGAGAGAAGGGGAAATCAGGGATAATCAAGTTGGTGATACCATCGACTTTTCTTCAGAATCTGGCCATGTTCCTCGTATTCCCTATTCAAGTCGTAAGCCAATTCGTGGGTGGCGATGGTTATCAATTGGATGCATTAACTCTTTTTGCCTTGTTTGTCATGTCGTTGGGGGGGCTGGTTTATTCTATTTGGTATTTTTCGGTATTTTGGAATATGCAGCGTAAACGGATAAGGAGGGATAAGGAAGATGTAACGGAATTTGTCAGGCAAGGCTTTGATTTGGAAAGTATTCTTCCCTTCCTTATCATTGCCGTTGTGGGTTCATCTATGTTTGGGTTATTCGTCTCTTCCTTCTTACGGCCCTATGTTTTGGTTGCATGGGTTCTGATTGTTGCTTCTGTTGGTTTATTGGCCGTGCACCCGAATATTCCAATGGGGTCCTTTTTAAAATCAAAAAAGATAAGAATCCGAAAAATAAAGAAATTGATGCGGGTTATGAGGCTTGTGTTGATAGCCGCTAATCTTACGTTGTTATTGATTTTGGCCCAAAGTGTAATATTGGAGGAGCTTCTATATTGGTTGTTTGTTTTTACCGCGCTCTATTCGATTTACGAATTTCTCCAGAACTTTGTTGTCCAATTGAGTTCCATCGAGTACGCCTTCCTTTGGGTCCTTCATCCTGTTCGTGTTCTTCTCTACTTTCTCTTTGGTTGGCCCATGGCCACGATGCGCTTTAAGGGAGGGGTGATTGGGAAACATCTAGACAGTGGTCAAAAAGAGGATGCGGGAATTCTTGAACTTCAAAAAAGGTTTAAAAAGAAATATGGAAGGGATATTTCTCCAATCCTTGTTAAATCCGGGGTAATGAAGTTTTTCAGTATTGATTCGAGCGAAAGCACCCTTTTAATCAAAGGTGTTCATGTCCTGCGGCAATTACATAAAACCGACGATGGAGATTTGTTTAAGCCAAAAGCTGAGATTCTTGAAGACCTTGTTGATTACCTTCGGTTTATAAAATGGCCCACCACCAATACCCATCGGCTTCTTCCCCTGGCCTTGGCTGTCTCGAATCATCTTGAAGGACGGGACATTTTTTCAATGGATCAGACGAATGCTTTGGATCAGATTGAACAAGAAGCATTAAAAGAGTTATTTGACATCGATGGGCCTCCCTATTTTGCCGAAGTCTATCCGCTAACGGCCAATCCCAATGATGTGTCGACTGAATGGTTTCCTCCCCAGATGACTTTAATGATTGAAAAACTGTTAAAAGATCAAACAGGATCTTATCAATGGTTGGATGTGGGATCTTCTCCAGGTGCGAAAGGGGCCCCCTCACTCCTTGTTCTAGAGCGAATATTTGAAAAGTTAGGCATTCCTATGGAGATGACCTCAACGGATATTGGTTTTCCCATGGTTACTTATGATGAAAATGGATTTCATCCCAATCCATTTTACAGTAGTGATTTTATGACGTCTTCTGGAAGGACAAAAGTTGATGGGAGTGAGATTTCCTATGCCAATGCCAGACTCGCTCAGTTTGATGTTATGAGCCCTGACTTTAATTTAAGAGGTTTCGACTTTATATCAGTTTGTTTTGTTCTCCATCATCTTCGAGATGACCAGGAACGAGGAGAACCGAGGATCTTGGCCCGAAATGTGGAATGGCTTGATGATAACGGATTGCCCATGGAAACAGGTCCTCAATATGATCTCACCGAAACCCAGCAGGTGGTAGTGGAACGGTTGATGGGCGGCCTCAATGATGGGGGTATCCTGTTTTTAACAGCGACAGAAAAAGGGAAAGTCGACTGGAGTAACGTTCAGTTTTTAATGGTTCAAAAAGAAACAAGTAATCGATTTCGAATTTATTCCCAAGCCATTCCTATGCATCCAAGAAGAGAAGTTTATTACTCAATGAAATATCTCCGGAAGCCAACCAAATATCACTCAGCAATAGGATTGCGGGGACTTTACCCTGGCGCACCAGATACCTTCTTTGACGAGATAGCCACTTGGTTCCATCGCGCCGATATAGTGGGAATTTTTCACCAGAAAAGAGGGCGTTCCATTTGGACCCGACTTAAAGAGGCCGGGGATGCCATTGATCAAGGTCAATCTTTGCTAGACATAATGATGACTTACCTTAAAGATGTGCCTGACGATGATTCGAGAAAAGAAAAAATATTGAAGGGAATTCACGAATTGCAGTTGAAAGGGGAAGAATACAAAACCCGAAAAGTTGGGCAGGGAATTCCAAGCGCAATAGGATATTATGCAGCAAAATGGGTGGGTCTTTCTCATAAGAATGCGGTGCGATGGGGTTGGGTGTCGATGATTTTGGAAGCTGCCCTATTGTTGTCGCTTCCCTTTGGTTTAAGAGAAGGAGGCATTCTCAGAGATTTGATTATAGATGGAATGCCCGGTTTGGATTGGCCAGTATCTATTCTGATGTTGATAATAGTCGTTATCATAACTTTTGTTCATCCTGTATTGCGGATGATGCTAGGAGAACATCGAATTCGGGGGGAACCGCTTCTTTGGTTTGTTTTGAAAGCTTTTGTCATCCATTTTATTGTGTTCCTTCCCTATCTCTTGTTCTCCCTTTCTGTTGTTTATCCTCTAGAAATATCTTCTTTGGCTGCTGCTGTATCCCTTGTTATTGGAATTTACTCAGTTCTTTTTCATGCCGGATTTGACGATTATCAGATGCGCAGGCGATATCAACGTGCAGTAAAACGGGATATTTGGCTCTGGGTTTTTGATAAGGATGATACATTGGCCGAATCAATGGAGCCCATCAAAGACGACACCAAAAACCTGTTGCTCAATCTTGTTAATCATGTTGAAGATGTTGTTTTGGGAATTGTTTCGGGGGGAAGTGTTTGGCGGATTGATGAGCATGTGACGGATCGCGTTCATTCTGACGTCAAAGAACGAATGCATGTCTATGGCCAGGGGGGAGGGATTGGATTTTCTCCCAATCAAGATCGCGAAGGAGATCCGATTTATTTGCGAGAGATCAAAAAAGAACTGGCGGACAGCTACGCTGATCTTATTCGGATCATCAAAACCACAGTTATGAGAGGCGAAATAGCATCTCGTTTGACTGATGCGGATATTTCTGTTGATTCGGAACTTATCGGAGAAAAACAGGCAAAAATAAATATGCTTATCCCCACCGTTTCTCAAGAATTAAGAAATGATATTGCTGATTCTATCAATAAGGCCATTGAAGAGGGATTTGCTGAAGATCATCCCGCCAGGAAATTGATTGTTGCCGCAACACGGGCTTCCATTGAGATCACAATTGCCAATAAAGCCGAAAGTCTGTGGCACCTCGCCTCTCAAGTTGCGGAGGAGCGAGGTGTATCACCTCAAGAAGTTTTGGCTCACACAGCGGTTTTGGGGGACAGTGCTATTGATATTCCCATGTTGAATTTGGCCGCACAATTTGGGGGGTCGGCGATTTGGGTTGGGGATAAACCACATGCGGAATTGGACCGCCGGGTGACCCTCTATCCGGTCCCCAATGAAAGTGGTGTGCAACAACTCCTCCAACATCACATGAGGTGGCTTGGGCAGCGTTTCTCTCAGTGGAACCGAGGGCTCCGAGCGTGCCGCTGGTGGTTTGCTGTGCACTTCCCAAAGACGATTTTGCTTCTTATGATGTTGTTTCAATTGCACGCAAACGGAAGAGTTCCTGTTGCGGCCTCGGATTTAAATCGAACTCTGGTTCATCTTGGTGCCAATCAAGACGAATCCTATCTCTATCCCACCACCCAATCCATGGTAAAAGACACACTTCAAACCGGTCCCTTTTATGTTGTGACGGGAGATCCTATGAAAAACGCCAGGGAAGAGTTTTATGACAAATTAAAAGACAATTTGTCAGAAGAAGAGCGGAAAAATCTTTATCTCATTACAACAGCTGGATCCGATCTTCATGAATATCGAAATGGATTTTATGAGGCCACATCACTTGTGCCGGGATTAAATGTGGATGAGGTTAGAATTATTGAAGAGGTTATATCTGGAATAAGGAGTGATGAAATCCTTCACAACTTTCATCGAGAAAATTCCCAAGGAGAGAATCCGCGATCACTGGAACCCTTTGAGGCCAAAGAGGGGGTGGTTTTAACCTATTGGCCTGCCGGAAAAATGTCACCAGAGGGGGAAAAAGAATTTGAAAGGGATTCTCACAATCAGGAGTTGATGGTGAGGATCGTGCGGGAGATTCAAACCAAGTTGCATGAACGAGGATTGACCCATATTCAAATTCGCTCCGGGAGCGCAACCGGAATTGACTTGATCACCAGCAACAAAGGAAATGCTTTGGGCCAATTGGTCCAAGCCCACTTAAACGGAAGCGAATATTTTGTTTTCTTGGGAGACCGCTTGGTTTCGGGCGGAAACGATGAGGAAGCCATGAAGGCCGCCCTCCTGAATGTGTATGTTGGCGAGAAGGAAAACAAAGATCCCACATTACCGGTTCCGTCAGGCCACCATTTGGTTTTTGCCAAAAAACCCGCTGAGAAAGGAAGTACCGCCGAATATCTCCAGCTTGTCAACTTTGTTCGATGCTTATCAGGAGTTCAACATTCTTTGCCGTCCAGAAGCTTGAGGATAACCCCAGCTTGGTCCGGTGATCCGGATGGAATGCTGGTCTTTTTGATTGCTTGTCTTGCCTGGACCCTACGGTTCTTATTTAAAGATAGAGTCGAATTGCGCACGTCTTTTCATGTGCTACCGGAATCAGAAAAAGAACCAACTTATGTTGACGAAGGGCCAATGACTTTGGACCGTGATCTCTTTGCAGGTTGGTACTTAAGAGGCCTTAATAGGAGGGCCTATTTGGCTTTTCGATCTGGCCGATCTTCACCGATTGGCATTGAACTACTCGAAGATCTTGAGGATGCTGCCGTAAATTTGAGAGAAGAATTTCGCTCACTCCAAACGCGACGGTATGTGGCTTTGACTCATTTGAGTGCCGGGAGGTATCAAAGTGGGATTCGTTTTTTAAGATCCAATTTGGATTTTATTGAGAATATGAGGCAATCCAATCCATGGTATTTTCATAAAGATGAAATTGATAAGGAAGAAGAAAATACCCGTATTCTTTTGGCCCAGCTTCTTTTAAAGGTCCATCAGAGAGAGGAGGGCATTCGGGTTCTCAGCTTTGATAATGGCAAAAGCTTAAGACCCATTTTGCAAGACAGTTCGTTCGCACAGAGTCTATTGAAGCAGTTGAAAGAGATATCCCCTCCCAACAACGATGGGGGAGGCCATTTTGGTCTGTTTTCGCTACTTGGTGGTTTGATCCTTGTGGGGTATCTCGTGTCCTCTCACGCTTTTGAGGGATCGGGATTGGTTTCATCCTCATCGGCTTTTGTGCCTCTCCTGCTTTCTGTTCTAAAGAATCCTCAATTTCCTGATACAAGTTTTGGTGATATGTTTTGGCGATTATCAGTCCGGTTTATGTCAGACGATGGTGGATCCATTTCTTATGGTGGAGGGGAAGAGGCGAGCCCATTGGATTCGGGTGAGAGAGAAATTGACCATTTTCGAGCGGGTATTTTTGCCATGTTACTTCCGGATCTGTTTGAAGCGACTTCAGAGCTTCTTCCTCAGATAGAAGGAATATCGAACCTTGGGGCGGCAAAGAGATCGGTAGAGACTTGGGAAGAACATCGGGAGGTGATGATTGAACGTCTGGAATTGATTCGGGATGTTCTCTCTCAATCCCCTTCTTTTGAGGAGGATAAGCGAATAGTGAAATTGGACAGCGAGCTCAAAAAATATGGTGTTAATGATGGATTGGGCTATTCCCATTTTGAAGGAATTTTGATGGAGGAATATGTCAAAGCCCAATCGCTCTGTTACCTGAGATTGATGGCCAGCGAATCCCGCCGTTTTTTAATGGCAGAAAAATCTCCTCGCTCCGAATTGACGCACCCTATAAAGTTGGCGCAATTGGTCCAAGAATTTCTTCAAACAATGTCGGTGTCCTATTCCAAGGTGAACGTGGCCGAGGTAGCTCAATTGGAGAATCGGTTGGCAGAATTTGAAAAACAATTAGGTGAAATCTCAGGAAAAATCGACCATAAAGAAAATCTTTTTGATATTAAAACAAAATGGTTAATGAATCCCTCTGAGTTAAAATCAAAGGTGAAAGATTGGCTTCCCTTTTTGGATCGATACGAACAGGTTGTTTTGCAGCTCTTGGCGGGATATCAAACGGTCAAAAAGGAAAAATACTCATTTGAAGACGTTGCTGAGCTCTTTGGTATTTCCGATAGCATCCTTCAAGAGATTTCATTGGAGGCCATAGAGAGGGCTGAAAAGGGGAAAGTCTCTGAAAGGCAGGTTATACCCCTTGAAGACCATATTGATTTGTTTTTGGCAGAAGAGCTTCAGATTATACCGGTGGGGGGTGAATTCGGTTGGCGGGAGCATGTTTGGCAGGAAGTTTTTGTCGCTTTTTCCGGCTCTTTAGAGGAAAGTCTTCATCGATTTGAAAAGAAGGTGATCTGGGTATTTTTGGAAAAGAATCGAGGATCACGTACCCAAACAGCCAAGGAATTGGGGATTACTGAGCAGCGTCTTTTTAAGAAAATGAATAAATTTTCGATTGTGTTCCCAAAAAGAAAAGAAATGGAGGAGGAAGGAGTTGTTTCTGGACGCCGGCCCTATGTTCAAAGAGTTGAAAACTATGAGAAGGTATTAATTCAGCGAACGATTGCTCAGTATGAGGGGCACGTGGATGCTGTTGCGAAGAGGTTGGGTGTCACACCGAATACCATCCAAAATAAGATCAGGGAATATAATCTGGCTCGCTTAGTCCAATATCAAAGGAAAAAACGATTTGACAAGAATCGTCAGGTTTCGAAAAGAGGAGGAAAGGTTGAGCGGATTGTGGTGACCCTTCATCCTGATGGAACGTTATCAGATATCATCAAAAAATATGAAATGAAGATCATCATTGAGGCCTTGCAGCAATCCCGCGGGAATGTACGCCAGGCTTCAATTGTATTGAACATCAATCCAAAAACATTGAAACGAAGAATAAAAGCTTTCTCGCTTGAGGACCATGTGGAGAAAGAGGGATCAGAATCTACAGAAAGCAACAACAACCCATTTCAGAATTTTGACCAGGCTGTTTCACGATTCGAAGCAATATTAATAGATGACGCCCTGAAGTGGGCAAGGGGAGATGTACCTAAAGCTGCTGATGAATTACAGATCCACTCCCAAACACTTTATAAGAAGATGTCCAGATATGGAATTGAGAATCCACGTACCGCACGTGTTGCAGCCCGATTGGAGGCTGAGCAAAGGGATAGGAAAGCGGCCCCTCCTATCGTTGATAACAAAATTCTTTCCTTAGCTGAGCGGGTTCATAAATTTAAGAAAGATTTGGTCTATGATATGTTGCTCATCGAAAGAGGAAATCGCACCCGAACGGCTCATCGTTTGAAAACCACGAAAACCACCATATTAAATTTGATACAGACCTATTCCATTGACGTGCCCTATGTCTATCAAGGGCGGGTTAAGCAATCCAGAAGAAAGGAATTCGCTGAAAGTGAATCCGCCGAGAAGGATGAGGAGGAGGAAACGATTTCCCTTGCTGAGACGGTGCGGGCGTATGAGGAGAGTATTATTCGGCGAACACTCAACAATCATAATGGAAACAGAAATTATACAGCAAGAAGATTAAGGATTCATCGAAATACGTTGAAAGAAAAAATGGAAAAGTATGGTATTACCTTTAGCAAAAAAGGAAAACCAGGACCCAGAAAGAAAACCAGAAAGAGAACGGGGCCATCGTTAAAGAATACCCTTTCAACCCTTTTTGTCTCATTGTTGATTTATCTGGGTATTTTGGTCCTTATGGGAATCGATGTCCCCATCAGAAGCGAACACCTCAGCTTTGCAGGGATATTTCCTGGAATCGCCTTTGGTGGGAGAGTGCCTTGGTATGGTCTTTTCGCGGCCGGCTTTGTTGAAATAGTGGAGCCCTTTTTCACCAATATGGCCAAAACCCACCCTACAAAATTGATGAGTCTCCACTATGAGATGGATGAGGACGAAGTCCAAAAACAACTTCAGCAAAACCAATGGGCCATTCTCATCCTGTCAGGATTGGGATATGTGATTTTGGTCTTAGGGGCTGTTTTTCTGCTCCCTTATTTTCAAGTTGAATTATCCCCTTCTGAATCTCTTCTTTCTTCCCTCCTCATAAGTCTTGGCATTGTCAGCCCCCTCATCGTTCATCAATTCATCGTTAATGGATACCGGTATTATACCGGAGGTGTGCTTTCATCCAAAAAAGTCCCCAATCCAACAAAAAAAGAAATTGATGGAAACCTTGTTAAGGAACTCTGGGGTCAGTTTGATCAAGTACCGGAAATCCTAACTCTCGCAAAAACCCTGTTGTCCGAATCCCAATTAAGAACACTCATTAAATATTACACCCACCTTGGAGATCAAATAGGGAGTGTGCAAGAAGGGGGTATTAAAGTTGATAATGCTTGGAGATCCCATTTAACTTATATTTTGGCTTATTTGGCTTTGGCCTTTGTTTATCTCCGCCCAGAGCGAGATTCCGATGATACCTTGACTCCCTTTTCCTTATCCGTTTCGGAATCAACGGCATCCTCTCATTTGGAACGAGAGGAACGTTTTCAATATGTTGTTTCTCTTGATCCCGGTGAAAGTCCCCAACAACAAATTGCTCAATTTACGGCGCAAATTGTGGCCCATGTGCTTCGAGATGAAATGCTCTATCCGGAAGCAAAATTTCCTCCTTTACCAGAAGAACGGCGTGAATTGGATGAGGGTTTGGGGCGACTTCTGAAAAATCTCTACGCGGTTGCTAGGGAACAACAGACATCCCTTTTGCTTCAGGATTCTGATCAGCCATCCGAACGAGGTTGGTATTCCAGTATGATCGACCACATTCATGCCTGGTGTCTGTCATTTGAAGATGTGACCGCGCATGTCCGGGATTTTGGTCAGATGTTGATCTATCGGCTCATTCCGCAGGAAATTGAGGCTGTTGATTCTTCCGAGGTCCTTAAAAGGGTGACAGGACCTCCCTTAAAATCCAAGTCAATTCCAAGAGCAAAGAAAATGGAAGGACGCCTGCTTATATATCCCAAGGGAATGAAACGAGAGTCTATTTCCATGCAAAGGGTAAAGACCCTTGAAGTTGGAAAGGAGAACCTTGTGGCGATTTCACCTCCAGAGATGGATCCGCCCCAAACGCTTGCGGTTCAAAATCGTCAGGTGGTTATCATGAGTCCAAAAGGAGCTTATAATCCAGAGGCCAGACCATCCTTCAGGCCATTTGTTTCCTTGCGTTATAAGGAGGGGCCGAATGCGGCCTTGGTTTTCAATACCGGGGAGGAAACGGCAATGGCACAGGCAACGGCATGGGGATCAACCGGCTTTAAGAATTGGGCTACGTTTCGTCATTTTTCTTGGCGCGACAAACCAACCGAAGAGGAGAATGGTCATCCTCAGGAGATCTTGGTTGAAAATTCCAAGATACCCACCTTGCTTTTGGCCCCGGATGAAATGGCTCTCCCATTGACCTTGGGTCTTAAGCCGGATGAGCCGATTCTTCTTATTCCCAAAGGGGATGACTTTCCCGATAAGATTCAATATCTTGAAATGCCCGGTTCGTTTCCCCTATTGATGACGATAAAGCCTAGGAAAAAAGTGGATTATTCAGATCGATATGTATGGGCTCCCAATCGCATTACTCAGGTATGGCCAGAACCTCCTCCACAAAAGGAAAAAGAAGAAACAGAAACAGACGTGCCTAGGAGAGAAAGGAGAAGATCAAAACCGGGTGTCCCTGAGCACGTTCCTCCTCTAAAAGTGCCTCAGCCTGCTCACGTTCCTGCCCCGGCACCCTTTAGACAGGTGCAAGGTGGGGAAACACCAGTCTATGGGAATATGGGATCGGGTGTGAGAACGGACCGCCACCAGGCTCAGCGTTCACTGCCGCCCTTATTTCCAATTGCCCTCCTTCTCACCTATCTTATTGTCTCTTCTGTTTTTCTCGGAAAGGGTGATGTGGCTGAAGGGGAAGCCTTGGCCGAAATCTCATCCATCATCCAATTGTTTTTTGGGAATCCTCCGCCGGCGCATGGCGAACAAGCCTCTTTGGCTCAAGAACTTTTCCATCAGTCCGATGAGATGTCAACTCAGGATATAGAAGACCTCGTTGATCTTTTGGATCAAGGTCGAATTAATGAACCAGAAGCCATTAGATTGGTGGCTCAGATTATTAAGAATAATACAAAGAACATTTCCTTTGATACAGCATTAGCAATATTGGAATTATTGGCCAATCAAAAGATCCATTTAGAAGAGAACGTTCATGCATGGCTAACGGAAGCTCTCGAGCAGTCTACACAGTTTGTCTATCCTCCCTTGGATGGAATGACCCAGATCGAAAGGGTTTCGAAATTGAATGTGCTCATTCCCTATTTAGAAGATCAGGCGAATATAAATCAGGCTTTTGTGTTGATGTACCGAACCATGGAGTTTTACCCTGAGACGCGTGTCCCCACCTCAGTCGATATGCTGGCCGTGGTCCTATCGGGAAATTTTAAGGGAGAAGTCGAAGGCCCTCAGTGTATGTATGCATATGAGCTGGCCCGCCGGATGAAGCACCCCTCGCCGTATTTGATCAATCTTATCGCTCTGGGGTTGAAACACACTGTTGATGATGAAGGTTTTCCGCAAAAAAGTGCCTTAGATTTTGTCAATGCTCACCGGAACCTTCTTCAATCCGATGGTCGCGCCGCTTTTAGAAAATTGAATACAAGGATTCTCTTATGGGGATCTTTCTCGGCCAGAATCCGGATCATCATCAGGCTGCTAAAGAGACTCATTCCCCATTTTCTTATCCTCATGATTCTAGTCATCCCAATTATCCTTAACGGATCAAATGAGCCCCCTGGTTTTCTGAATGACCTTATTAATGGAGGAATGGGAGGAGAAAACTTAAGTTTGGCGGCTTTTCCTGCTTTTGTTACGGACCGTAAGATGGATCCGGAAGAAGGGGAACCGGGTAGAGTTTATATTCCACAGGATGGTGATCCCACCCCTGATCGGTTGGCCATTCCACTTAATAAGTATCGGAATTCGAAAAAGTTCTTTGGTCGAAAGGGCCCTTGGCATGGGATTTTGACGATAACCATTGACAGGCACATTCAACTCACCTTAGATAAACTTAACTTGCCGGGATTCTTCAAAAGTCGTGTGGTTTCATTTGATCCCACCATCTTTCAAGCTTTAGCCTCGCATAAGGGAAATCGTATTCTTGCTATTATCGTGGAACCCAGTGATAAAGAGAGGATTGTGCAGGAATTTAAAAAGCTTAGAGGATGGGAAATTGTCCTTTACTATGTTGATACTGATTTTGATGAATGGATTCCAAGAATTGAAGAGCAGCTTGGAAAAATCAAGCAGGCAGATGAGGATTGGGTGGCTTCAGCAGATAGGGCACACGAAACTTATGAAAAAGCGCAACGGATCTTTTCTGTTGCCCAAAATCCAAATGATGATTTTGTTTATTTGTATGAGAAAGAGGTCCTGGAAGCCTATATAGAGAATTATAGGAAGAGTTTGGTTAGCCAAAGTGAAGATCGGATACCTTGGCTTTGGTCGGATGTGGCCCACATTGATTTGTGTATAGAAAGAATCCTGGAACGTCGGGAAAAATTTAGAGAAGGAGAACGATCTTTTGATACCTTGCCAGCCATTCCAAGGGCCATTGTTGGGTTGGTCAATCGGGGGGAGTATTGGTTCCCCACTGTCTATAATTTTACAGAAGAAGATATCAATCAGGAGCATTTGGGTAAATTTGTTAAACACTTTACCGATCCCAGAACAGGGGTTTTGAAGAGGGAAGAAATACGGTCCGTACTTAATAGCCGAACTGAAGAAACGCCGCTTCAAAAATACCTCATACCCGATGAGGCATCTTTTATCCATAGTCTGTGGATTCTTCGTCTCGTTATTTTAAATGATCCGGTCTTGAGATCCTCTGAATCTGATGCCACATCCGCTCAGGATAAGTATAAGTTTAGACAATTCGGTCAATCCGATCAGCAATTTTACCCCTTGGGAATTCGAGCCCTTGAAAAGGGGAGAAATGACAACCGTCTTTATCAAGCTTATGCCAGATTGCGTGATCCCCAAGGTCGCCTTTTTCTTGACACAACAAAGGAAAGTGAAAAAGGGGTGGCTGCCTTTTTTAATCGAAACAGAGATCTTGTTGAAAAAACATTCGTTACCGCGACTTGGGATGAAACCACTTCAGGAGATTCCACTGTTCAATCTATGGGCTCGTCACTTTCTCAAAGTGCTTCGCGTCTAGGAAAGGTCAATCTTTTTAATATCAGATTGAATACAGGGGAGGTATTGGAGAACTCTTTGGCGGCAACAGAAATGAAGAGAATGAAAACGGATGGTGAAGTCGAATTCATCGGACTTGTTGCAGAAAATCCCGGTATTTTAAGAACTTCTCTTGAGAAGGGTCTGCTCGCTCCTATTGATGTCATCCAGCTTCCAGCAAAGGTATTTGTTGATAATCCCACCATGGCCAGAGATTTATACCACGCAGGAAAAGCCATTGTTCTCACCCAACCTCATGATGCGTATGTTGATGAAGATGAGGATTCCTCCATCGAACGTCTCCTCCAGCGCGCCGAGGTTTCACTTATCTTAACTGACAAAAACAAATCCAAAAGTCTCTCCACCATCATCAATACGGTATACAGATTCTTCGCCTCCACCGCCTCTCTGATTATTATTTTAACCCTGATTGGTATTGTTTGGCTAAGTGGTAATCCAAGTGAAATTCTTTTGAGAGCCCTAACTTCGGAGGGAGGATATTCTGTCAGTATGGCGGGAATTGGTTCAGGGGATTCTGTGTACGGTTGGGTAATAGGAATGGTGGGGATGGCGGGACTCTTCGGGTTGATTCATGTTTTTAGTGGAAATCCTCCAGAAGATTGGCCAGAAAACTCGCTTCTTAATCCGCAGACACCCGATGGCGTTATTTTTGATGTTTTGGGATTAAACGATCAGCATCCGATTAATGTTAAAAACGAAAATGGGTTTTGGATCCATGAATTAACCGTCAATGATGATCAGCGCAGACAACTTAATGATATAGGCTTACCCGCTTTGTTAGAGGGAGATGATTTAGGTGCCAATCAACCCAATATAGGCCTCTTGTGTTGGAAAACCATGCCCATGATATTGTATTCGGAAGGATTGCCACGTGATGTCCTTCCCCTGGATTTTCAAAAAGAAAATCAATTTCACCCATTAAATTTAATGGCCGCTCAAATCCAAAACACATCATATGATAACGTGAGATATGCGGTGGGACTAAATTTGCGATTTGAAGATGAGAATGTTATGAAGCGCATGAAAGAAGATGCGGAATCATGGTGGCAACAAAATGTTAAATCTAGCCGTTTGGTATCAACACCATTGGTTTTGGGTTATGTCACTCTACCTGATGAATCCCAGGATCGAATTTATTATTTAAGAGAAAGCTATAAACCCATTGAACACCCAACTATTTTAATGTTAACAGGACTCCGACCGCGTGAGAATGCGGTTGTGGTTGAATTGGGAGCCGGAACGATCCCGGCTGGAAAACTTGCTTCCACTCTGGCCAAACAGGTGATTGCGATGGACCGAAGCGTTGTGGATACGCTATTGAATGCACGGCTAGCCAGGTATGCTGATAAGATTTCTGTTGTTCGAATTGATCTTTTGGAAGATAAGATAGCCGATGCACTCCAGGATGTGAAACCAGATGTTTTTTATATAAATCCCCCGCTTGCTCTGTTCCAGCGTGAATTTCCTTCCACTTTTGAAAAAACCCTTTGGGATCCCAATATGGTGTTATTAAAGGAGATATTATCTCAAGTGGATCCTTATATTCAGGGTGATGTTACTTTAGAAGGGCCATATCTTGAGATTCCGGAATATTTCCATGAAATCTATTCTCGGGGATTGGAACCGACGGTCATGGAGGGGACACATATGTCCTATGAATGGCGTAAAAAAGTGGAGCCCAAAAATCGTCAAGCCTCGGATTATGACTATTCTCGTATGATTATACGGAGACAGAATAATCAGTTGCCACGCACATGGCCAATGGAGGAGTTGCTGGAACAATGGCAACTTTTAATCGATGCCAAATCAGAGTTGCGGGAAGATGGCGAAGTTCGTCCTGAGAGACGGAACCAGTTGAACCAGCTGCGGGAACGGCTCGAAAGGGAGTTGCCACAGTCAGATGATTTTGATGGCAAACTTCTCTATAAGGTTTTGGTTGATGTGATGCGGGTTATTCGAATTGAGGCCGAAGAAATCGAAGCCGATGAACCATTCCTCCAGGTTCCTGATGTTCGTGTTAATGAGCGATTTGAAGAATATGAGGCAGAGTTGGGCGTCAAAGGGGAAGATTGGAAAATTAACTTTGGGGAGGTCCGTTATTCCCCGCTTCTCATGGCCCTGGTTGGAGACCAGATGATGAAGGGGCTTGGATTAACCCCGTTATTGGAAGGGATTCCTGGATATGTTGTCTTCTTTGTCTTGGTGGGAATTGGAATTTGGATTTACAATAACAAACGGAAGACGCTTGAATATCCATCTGTGACGGTTATCCCAGAAGAGGAAGGACATGAGAAATTGGGTCGTTTGTTATCAAAGGTCCTGTTGGATCGGGATCATCTGGGGATGGGTGGAGAAACAGAAGAGAAGAGGAAGTCGTTCCGTCACATATTGAGGGAAGCCGGATTGTTGCACATGTCTGATGATGATATTGTTTTGATTGATGCCTCAAAGGAACATCAGATGGAAGCGATAATCAATGGGTTGAATCAGGTGGCCCACCAGGAAGGCAACATGTTGGTGGTGGTCCAACAGGCTTCGATGGAGGAGAAGGTTGATCAAGAGAGTCTCCATCCCTTTCTCACGTTGGTCAATGCTGGGCCGTCAGGCGCGTTTGATGGGGGGGATTTCTATCTTGATCGGCTCGAAGTTCTTCCCAAGGTTCAAGCCTATTATCTTAAGCATGGAAAACCCACGGGAGTAAATATTGTGAAGTCTTCTGGGATTCGCAAGGTTCTCGTTCGAAAAAAGAACCTCATCAAGGACTCTGTGTTCAGAAATATTCCTGCTCGTGTTTTCAAGTTGGAGGTGTTACTAAAAATACTCAATGCCGTGAAAATCCTTCGTTTGAAGGACCGCCTAAAACCAACCCAACTCATTGAACAGGCCGCCTAAAAGAGGGGAAAGGGACCAATATCCACGTTGCTGAAAGGGGGAAAATGTAAGAAAATAGACCATTCTTGATATAAAAGGGAATCCCCTCCTAAAAATTGGATAAAAGGAGGGGAAAATGGCATTCTCATTTGAGAAGCTGGATACGTATAAAAAAGCTTTGGCGTTGGCGGATAGGATTGAGAAGTTATGTGGTCGACTCAGGGGAAAGGTAACTTACTCGTTTATAGACCAGTTGAGTCGGGCATCTATGTCGGTTCCGTTGAATTTGGCTGAAGGAAACGGGAGATGGCATAAAAATGAGAAAAAACATTTTTTTTGGATTGCCAGAGGTTCGGTTTTTGAGGTTGTGCCAATACTTCAGATGGCGAAAAATCGAACCCTGCTAACAGATTGCGAATTCCAAAGTTTTTATGATGAACTTCAAGAGTTATCAGTCATGATCTTGGGGTTGATTAAATCTGTTGAAAAACTGAAAAACAGCGTGGATTAGCATGAAGCATGACCCATGAAGAGGGAGAAATTGGCCCGTGATTGCTTCGATTAAATCAGTTTTCGGTATTTCATGCATCATGCTCCATGCTTCATGCTGAAATTGGCCGTTAGGCCAATTTCTCCGGGGTGTAGCTCAGTTGGCTAGAGCGCTTGCTTTGGGAGCAAGAGGTCGTAGGTTCAAGTCCTATCACCCCGAAAATTTGATCCGCCGTCGGCGGATCAAATTTCGAGCTCGAGCTCGACGAAAAACGGAAGCTTGAACTCGAACTAGAACAAAGCTAAAAATCGAAGAACTAGAAAGAAATTGGGGAGAAAGAGATGACCGAAGTTGGACGCAACAACCCTTGTCATTGTGGGTCGGGGAAAAAATACAAAAAGTGTCATCTGGAAAAAGATGAAAAAGTTGATTCAAAGAAGCGGCTAAAAGCCTCTTTGAATGCAGCCAAGGTGGCACAAGAACAAGAGAAAAAAGCTCAAAAAGAGGCTACCCATCCAAAAGATCAACGTCAAAATTGGTTGAATCGGGTTGCCCAAAAGGTGCCTTTTTTCAAGAAAAAAATCACCCCCTCAACACGCCATAAATAAACCCTATATATAATAAGGATGGACTATCAAAATGGGGTCAAAAAGGCCTTATTTTTGAGATAAATGGGGGGCCAAATCCTTCATTTTAATGATTCCCACCCCAAAAAATGATTGACACATCCCCGGAATTATTGCTTAAATCGCCTCATCTCAATGACGAGATGCAGTTCGGCAAAGAAGCCTTCTCTCTAATATTCAAATTGGATTATTAGGGGAGGGTTTTTTTTTGGCCTAAAAATTCATTACAAGCACATTTATATTCAAAAGGATGGGTGTATAATTATGGCAACCGTTGATATGATAGGCAAACAAGTTGAAACTGAGAATGGAAGATATATGAATGGACATGCAAAGAAATCAAAAAAAATAGATGTAACCGATATTTTTGGGTCAAATGTTTTTAATGATGAAATCATGAAAAAACGCCTTCCCAAAGAAACCTATAAAGCCTTAAAAAGAACAATTTCGGAAGGTGCCTATTTGTCATTGGATGTGGCCAATGTTGTGGCCAATGCCATGAAAGATTGGGCCATTGAAAAAGGCGCGACCCATTATACGCATTGGTTTCAACCTTTAACCGGAAAGACAGCTGAAAAACATGATGCCTTTATTTCTCCCACAGGAGATGGGGGTGTGGTCATGGAATTTTCTGGTAAGCAGTTGATTCAGGGGGAACCTGATGCCTCCTCTTTTCCAAGCGGTGGTTTAAGAGCCACCTTTGAAGCCCGTGGTTATACGGCTTGGGATGCTACTTCACCTGCATTTTTAAAAGAAGACGCCGTTGGAAATGTGACCTTGTGTATTCCAACAGCTTTTTGTTCCTATACGGGTGAAGCATTGGATAAAAAGACACCTTTGTTGAGATCCATGGGAGCTGTTTCCAAACAAGCGCTCCGTGTGTTGTCTGTTCTTGGAAACAAAACCTCCCAAAAAGTGACCTCAACTGTGGGACCCGAACAGGAATACTTTCTGGTAGATAAGCGTTTTTATGATCAACGATTGGATTTGATGACCTCTGGGCGAACCTTGTTTGGGATTCCTGCTCCTAAGGGCCAAGAAATGGAAGACCAATATTTTGGTGCCATTAAAGATCGCGTATTGGCTTTTATGAGAGACGTGGATGTTGAACTTTGGAAAATGGGTGTTTCTGCCAAAACCAAACACAACGAAGTGGCTCCAGCGCAATACGAAGCCGCTCCGGTGTTTTCCACCACCAACATAGCCACGGATCACAATCAGCTTGTCATGGAAACCATGCAGAAAGTGGCTCTTCGGCATGGGTTGGTTTGTTTGCTTCATGAGAAACCCTATGCCGGTGTCAATGGTTCCGGAAAACACAACAATTGGTCATTGGCAACCGATGATGGAATTAATTTGTTGGATCCAGGACGTACCCCTCACCAAAACGAACAATTCCTTCTCTTCTTGAGTGCTCTTATAACGTCGGTGGATATACATGCTGATAAACTTCGGGCCAGCGCAGGAAACCCAGGAAACGACCTTCGTCTGGGAGCCAATGAAGCTCCTCCGGCCATTATCTCCATCTTTATGGGGGATGAGCTAACCGATGTCCTCAATACCCTTGCAAGGGGCAAAAAGGCCCAAGGACGGGGACAGAGTTATCTGAATATTGGTGTGGACACCTTGCCTGAGTTACCCAAGGATAACACCGATCGAAATCGAACATCTCCGTTTGCTTTTACAGGAAACAAATTCGAATTTCGCATGGTTCCTTCATCGGCCTCCATTGCCGGCCCCAATGTTGTGTTAAATACCATTGTGGCGGAGGCTTTGGATGACATCGCCACCCGTTTGGAGAAGGCCAAAAACATCAATAAAGAAGCCAGTGCGATTGTGAAAGAAGCGGTACAAAAACATGGGCATGTTATTTTTAATGGGAACAATTATTCTGAAGAATGGCCCAAAGAAGCCAAGAAACGGGGCCTTCCCAATATTCGTTCCAGTATACAAGCGCTCAAGGCCATGAATTCACCTTCTGCGATAAAATTGTTTCAAAAGTATAAAGTTCTCTCCAAGAGCGAACTTCATTCTCGCTATGAGATCTATTTGGAACAATATGCCAAAACCATCAATATTGAGGCCCAGGCTTCCATTCAGATGACGAAAAATCAATTTATCCCAGCGGTGATTGGTTTTACTCGGCAATTGGCGGAAACAGTCAACCAGATCAAGCAGGCCGGAGGATCAGCCAAGCTTCAAAAAGAAATCCTTGAAGAAACAACGCACTTGCTTGAATCAGCGGATAAGAACTTGAAAAAATTGGAATTGGAGACCATGAAAGCCCAGGACATTATGGAGATCGAGGAAAAAGCCAATGCCTACCGAGATGTTGTGTTTGTGGCACAGGAAAAGCTTCGTTCTGATATTGATGGATTGGAAGCCATTATTTCCAAAGACCAATGGCCGGTTCCTTCTTATGCGGACATGTTGTTCAAACTCTAAATCTTAAAGAGCAAAATCACATTAACAAAAAAGGCCAGGCATTCTGCCTGGCCTTTTTTTATGAAAAAGAGTTCTTTCGCTGAGAGGGCGACGGATGGTTACATCAGCGACTGAATATCTTTCCAGTTATCAATAATATATTTCAGGTCGGACAGATTAAATCCTTTGGCTTTGCCCATCTTTTCTTCTCCATCTTTGGTAGAGAAAAAATTACGTTTTTCAAGAAGGGCTCCGGTATCCTTTCCGTCTACAATCCATTTCACAATCCGAAGCTTGTTTATCGCCGGACCTGATTCCTGGGTTTGTAGTTCTTTGACAACTTCACATTCGATATTTTTTGGTGGCATGTCTGATCTCCTTTTGATTAAAGTCTGAAAGCTTTTGGTTTAAGCTCGGTTGGTGATTTCAATAAGATGATACCCAAATTGGGTCTTAATAGGGCCATGAACTTTCCCTACTTCTTCCTTAAACACAACTTGGTCAAATTCCTTTACCATTTGGCCTGGGTTAAACTCTCCGAGATCACCGCCCGCTTTTCCTGAGGGACATTGGGAATGTTGTTTGGCAACATCGGCGAAATTGGCTCCTTTCTCGATTTGGTCTTTTAGATCCTGGCAGCTTTTTTCAGAAGTGACCAGGATGTGACGGGCACGGGCTCTTGTCATTGGGGTCTCCTTTTTTAATTAGGGTAAAAACTTGCTGGGTTTTCGCAGCTTCTCAGGTAAATATTTATCAATAACATAGTTTAAGTCATGTTTGGCAAAGGCCTGTTGTTCGACACGAACCCCCATCTCCAGCATCTGGTTAAGGGCTTTTCTCCATTCTTTGTGGTATTTGATGAAAGGATCATTTTTCAAGGCATCCTTGGCCCGTTTGATATCCACTTCTTGTAGAGGATGGGTGGCGTCCTTGAGTTTGTAATCAATGATATCTTGTGGGGTGACACCCAAAAATTGAGCCTGGGGAACGCAAAAGTATCGGTTTAAGTGGGCGTTGTTGCCCGATCCCACTTTTAGGGTTCGATAGATATTTGTTATTCCGTAAGGATCTCCATCAACAAAAGCATACACCGGTAGTTTCTTTTCATCGGCCAGGCGTCGAATAAATCGACGGCAAGCCCGCGTGGGAACCCCTCCCATTGAGATTAAAATCGATTTTGTTTTTCTCCAAAAGTTGTGTTTGACCAACCGCTGGAACATCCCGGCTGTCTCAATAACCAGAATGAATTTGGCATGGGTTTCAAAATGAAGGTCTTCGCAGGAAATGGGGATCGAATAAGCGCCGGACCCAAATTTGGTGCAGTCAATGCGAAGGGGTTTTCCCGATTCGGGATCTTTGTCAATGACAATGAGGTTTCCCGCAACATCTCCGCCTTTTTCTTCAGGAATAAATCCCAATTGTTCTCGATTGGTTCGAAAATGGGATTCAATGTCATCCATAATGGCATCGGATTCGGGTTGTTCCAAGAACCGGGCCTCGCCCCAATTTTTGGAAACGTAGTAGGCTTCCCGTTTGGTTGCCATGTCATCTTTCTTAACCACATTATAGGAGAGTGCCATCATGCGGACCGTTTGGGCAAAGGTTTTAACGGTGTTCACGCTCAATGTCCTTTCTTTGACACGGTCACCAATTTCAAAAAATCCTTTCTTCTTATCGTAACTCACGTTATCCAAACTACGAAGGGGGAAATCAAGGGACGGTACATCGCGGTGAAGAATGATCTTATAAAGCCGATCAGCGGCGTCTTTGATTCTTTTTACTGTTGTGGTCATGCTGGTTTAGCTCCTCGATTTTTCCAAAATGTCAGTTAATAAATGTAAGACTTTTTTCTCGTCTTTTTGTTTGAGAGTCAAAATTTCACGAAGCCCAATTCCGATATGCGGTAGGTAGGATCGGATATAATCCTTTTTCCGTTTTGCCTCGGCTTCTCGGCGTCCCCGTCTGATAAATCCATCCAATTTTCTCCCGCATTCTTGTAGGGCCAGCTTAATTTCTTTCATTATTTCTTCATAAGAAGCGATGGCTTCTTTGGATTCAGACGTGAAAGGAACCCAAACACTCGCCATGTGGACCGCGATAACCAGGGGGCCAGAGGGGATGGCTCCCCGCGATTGATCCACGCCATAATTTTTCCAGGAGGTTTGAATAATGCTTTTCGATATGGCACAAGCTGATTGCTGATAAAGAAGGGGGACACGGTTGGCAAAGCGCATGATGTCAGCCAGCTCTTCTTTGGGAAGATCACCACCGTAGGCCAGGGCCACTTCAATTTGAAAGGGATTTCCACGATAGACAGCGGGTGTTCGTGTGGTGGCCGTGTAGAATTCAGCATTGATATTTTTTTTGATGCCACGAAGAAGTTCACCTTCGCCGATGGGAGATAAACAATTGGTGGGGGGATTCATTAATTTGGTTTTGTTGATGGCCCGGTAGAGATTGTCTGCTTCTCGATGAGCAATGCTGGAAGGCCACGCAATTTCACTGATCCCGGCTGCGGTACAAATTTTGGCAGCAACCTGAGAAGAGACGCGAGCAAAATCTGTGCTTAAGAAAGCTTTTACTTTTCTGGATTTGGTGGATTTCAACATTTTCATGAGAATCCCCAATTCCACACCATGGGGGTGTGGTTTGATTTCTCTGGGTTCAGCGGGAAGTTTGTTGGTGGCGGCTTTGTAAATTTCCTTTTCGCCAACGGGATTGATATAGGTGAGTGTCATGTGGGGGTTGGCGACCACGGTTTGGCGGATATAATTGTCAATGGAACTTCGGCCTTTTTGGTATTTGGCTTCCAACTCAATTTCAACTTTGGTTCCATGGTTCTTCTTCCATTCCACAATCTCGTCTTTTAAAATGGTTGGAACATTTTTGTTGGTATCAATATGGATTTCAAAGTAATGGGCTGGTTTTTTGGGTGAGGTCCGGGAAGTGATTTTTGTGGAGGACCCCGTTGTCAATTGTCCATACATTCCCGCGGCTGAAATTCCGATTCCTTGTTGTCCGCGACTTTGTTTCATGGAATGAAATTTGGAGCCATAAAGAAGTTTTCCAAAAATTTTGGGAATCTGTTCTCTGACCACTCCTGGTCCGTTGTCCTCAATAATCACAATAAACCTGTCTTCTTCGAGCTGTTTGACCTCAACATAGAGATCGGGAAGGATGTTGCCTTCTTCACAGGCATCCAAGCTGTTATCAACCGCTTCTTTGATGGTGGTCAGGAGCGCCTTTTTGGGATTATCAAATCCAAGAAGATGGCGATTTTTTAGGAAGAATTCGGAAACGGAGATTTCTCTTTGTTTGCCCGCCATCTTTTCGGCATGGGACGATTCAATAAGCGGGGTTTCTTCGGGGATCACTTTTTCTGGGGCCGCTTTCTCACTTTTGGCGCTTTTTGCTTTTTTGGGAGAGGCCGATTTTCTCTTGGCCAGTTTTTTCTTTGCTTTCGCTTTTGCTTTTAATTTTGCTTTTGTTGTTGATGCTTTTTTCACTCCGAATCCATCCTCCAACTATAATTTTGGGATGAGTCTATCATATTCTTGCTCCAACGAAGCACATCATCCCAGCCAGCACGGTGGCATCGTTTGTCAGGATCGTTCTTGCAAAAGGAAATCCAATTTGTTTAACTGCGACTTATCAGTCCTAGGGTGTCCGCCGCAGGCGGAAGAATAGGGAATCCCGTGAAATTCGGGAGTGGGCCCGCCACTGTAAGTGGGGACGAACAACAATTCAAATGTCACTGACACAAAGTGTTGGGAAGACATCGTTGCTCGAACGATCCACAAGCCAGGAGACCTGCCTTAAGGAGAGAGCGTTCGTTTTTTCGGGGATCAAAAAGCGACCGGGAAGACCTTCTTTGTTTTCCCCAGGCTCTCATGCGAGTCTGGGTTTTTTTATTCCTTCCATCTGAAATTAAAAATAGATTGGAGAAAAAAATGAAAGGTCTCATCCTGTTATCTCTCGTTGCATTCCTCGTCATGTGTTCCCCGTCTCATGTCTTCTCTCAAGAAGACATCTTTATGACCCTTACCCGAAAGCCTATCCCCGTCACCCAATTGCCAACCAATGTCACCCTTGTAACAAAAGAAGAAATTGAAAAATCTGGTGCCACAACCCTCTCGGAATTGTTGGATCGGCTGCCTTCAATTGATATGAGTCGAACTGGGGCCCTGGGGGCCTTATCTCAAGCCAGGATTCGCGGGGTTCCCAGCTCCAAACAAGTTCAGGTTGTTATTGATGAACAGCCCGTGGGCGGAGTCTCGGTTCAAGATCTGGATATGGGATTGATTCCGGTTGAAGACATTGAATCCATCGAGATTGTTCGGGGGGGATCTTCCGTCCTTTACGGTCCCAACACCATCGGAGGAATTATCCATATAAAGACCAAGCGTCAAAGAAAAGATCCCCTCTCTTTTTCTGTGGGTTTCCAGGGGCGGTCTCATCAGACTCAGATATATACGGTTCAGGCCGGAGCCCGGAATTCAAAAGTTAACGGACGGATAACGCATAATCAATACCGAACCGATGGATATCAATCCAATTCAGATGTTCACAATCGGAATGAATCAGCGAGTCTTGGGGTCTCGTTTCCCAATGGAATAAAAGTGGGGGGAGAGTTTTCCTTTTTGGATCAAGAACAGGGTAATCCCACGGCCACCTCTGTTCCCTTTGATCAATGGGATGGGAACAAAGAACGAACTCCGCTCACGCCTACCAATCGGATAGAGAAAAAAGATCGAAAAAAAAGACTCAATTTGGATATTCCTGTTGGTTCACATCGGATCAAATCCGTTGGATATCACCGAACCGATGAGGCCAAATTTCGGAGCGATGTGGGAGTCTCGCCTTTTGCGAAATTTGAAAATAAAATTATTGGAACAGATACACGTCTCCTCCTAAACGACGGCAAGGTCATCGGCGGTTCTTACGAACGAGACGAAAGAGATCAATTGGACCAGATTCCCCATCATATCACCAATCTGGGTTTCTACTTCCAAGATAAAATTGGCCAAGACAAATTTGTCTTTTTGCCAGCGGTTCGATGGGACCAGCATACGACCTATGGGAATGAGATCAATCCGCGATTGGCTTTTGTTTATCAACCCATGGCCACCTGGCGTTTATCGGCCAATGCGGCCCGATCGGTGCGGGCCCCGACATTGGTGGAGTTGTTTGTGGTTTCTCAAGATCCGATGTTCCCTACGTATGATTATTTTGGTAATCCCCACTTAAGGCCAGAAATAGGTTGGAGTTATGACATCGGAACCGAAATCACTGGAGGGAAAAAAGGCGGCTTAACTCTTAACGGCTTTTTCACCCGTATCCGAGATCGCATCACAGATGTGGATACTGACAACAACGGAAATGTGGATACCGGTCAAAACACATCCCGTGCTGAAATCAGTGGGATTGAAGTGATAGGGCGACTGAAAATGGGGCCCCTTACACAAAAAGTGAATTACACTTTCCAGCGTGCCAAGGGGACCACGCCCACATCAACTCAGTTTGTCCATCTTAAGTACACGCCCAAGCATATATTGAATTATGAGGCCCTTACAGAATTCGGCGATGGAATCGGTCTTGTCAATACCGTTCAATATGTCAGCCGGCAATACCATAAAGATAACCTGAAAGGTCTTCTGATACCATCCTATACCCTTTGGCATATCCGGTTTGAAAAAAAGTTCGGCGAAGATTCAACCTTATTTGTCGGTATTGATAATGTCACTGATAAACTTTATTTTGAAACTGTGACCTTTGGCAGTCCCGTTCCTCTCCCCGATCGAACCTATCGGTTTGGGGTGTCAATCAAGTTTCCGTTCCGTCCCATTGCCAGGGAGCAGGGTGACAAGTTATGATCCCATGATTATGAAAGACAAGGCACCCCGCGAATACCGTGGTCCCACCAAGCGAGTCCAAAAAGGTCTCATCATTATTTATACGGGTGAGGGGAAAGGAAAGACCACAGCGGCTTTTGGAACCCTGTTTCGCTCATTGGGGCGGGGGTGTCGGGTTGCGGTCGTTCAGTTCATAAAAGGAAAATGGATATCGGGTGAGATAAAGGCCCTGGAGAAATTTGGGGGGCAGGTGGACAATTTTTCCGAAGGTGAAGGGTTTACCTGGGACACCAAAGATCTTGAGAAAGACAAGGCCATTGCGAATAAAGGGTGGAATCGTTGTCGATCTTTGTTGATGGAAAGGAAACACACGGTTTATCTCTTTGATGAGGTCCTTTATGCTCTTAAGTATGGATTTCTCACCGAAGAACAGGTGAAGGAAGGGTTAAGAGAGAGAGATCCCAAGACGCATGTGATTTTAACAGGGCGTGATGCTTCCCCCGAATTAATAAAAATGGCTGATCTTGTGACAGAAATGAAGGAGATCAAGCACCCCTTCAAAAGGGGGATTACCGCACAACCAGGCATAGATTACTAAGGGTTCCTTGATAGATTAGATCAGGGGAGGGGACCAAAAAAAAGAGATTTGAGCTGTTTTTTAGACCTAATTTCCCTATTTTATCGGAGAATCCCTGATTTTTCCTTGTACAGCTTCCAAGCAATCCGATAAAATACGTCTTCTTAAGACCTTTTGGAGGACTCACTTTATGACCAATGAACAAATGCACAGTTGCGGATGGACAATGGGTCCAGCTGATAAATATTGTCGCGGATGTGGAGAACGGGTATTTAAAGCTGCCCGAGAATATGGCGAAATAACGGCAGAAATGGAAGCCTTGAAAAATTTGGCCATGGAAAAACCGCATCCAGCGTTTGCGGCCATTGCCATGATGATTTTCAACATTCTTTCATGGGCGGCGGGAGACAGTCAAACGCGGCCCCTTGATCTCATCAAACAGATGGAAAAAATGGCGGATAAATTTCCTGGTGGATGGGGTTTCCCTTCCTCCGGTCCGAATCCTTAATATTCTCTCTTTCTCATCAATATCGATGTAATCAAAGGAGATGGCATGAAACCCCAATATCGGGTGGAAGGCGAAAGCTTCGTCATCGAAAATTATAATCACGCGGAACCGTTTTCCAGTTTCTTTCCCGCCTTGGCAGGAGAAACAGGGAAACCCTTATGGGTTTTCTATACCAACCGTGGTCAGGCCATCTCTTCCTTTGGTATCAATAATAAGGATGGGGCCATGTTGGAATTTTTGCCAGCCAACAAAGCCTACCAGGCCACTCCTTTGCTGGGATTTCGTACATTTGTTCGGTCCGGAAAAAAGGCTGAAGCGTGGTATGAACCTTTTTTGCTCCATAACAAAAACGCTCGGCAAACACTGATTGTTCGTCCTTATGAACTGGAACTTCAGGAGGTCAATCCATCTCAAGGACTTGAGATCACCGTTCGGACTTTTGGGGTTCCCAATGAATCCTGTGCTGTTTTGGCTCGTTCTTTAACCATTAAGAACATTTCTAGAAGCACACAATCATTTCAGGTTTTGGATGGCCTCCCGCGAGTCGTTCCCTGGGGGATGGGAGATTATCTTGTCAAACATATGTCTCGCACCATTGAGGCTTTTGCGGAAGTTCTCAATTGCCATGCCTCGGTTCCTTTTTTCAAATTAAAAGTGGAACCCGCTGATCGACCCAATGTGGCCGAACTAAAGGACGGATTTTTCTCCTTTGGCGTTGACCAAAAATCTTTTTTGCCCATGGTGGTCGATCCTCATGTTGTTTTTGGGCCGGATTCTTCTTTTTTCAAAGCCTCTCCCACTTTTGGACAAAATGGATCGGATTTGAACCGACAGCTGATGTCCAATATCATGCCTTCATCCTTCAGCCTTTCAACTGTTTCTCTTAAAAGCAAGCAGAGCAAAACCTGGTACTCCTACTTCGGTTATACCGAAAACCAAGAGAAAGCCAATAATTACGCAAAAAAGATAATCAGCGAACCAAGTTACTTCGATAACAAACAAGAAGAGATGAAAACCATTTACCAGGATTTGATCAAAAAATTTGGGTTCCGATCATCTCATGCCACACTAAATGCCTATGCCAACAACACCTTTATGGATAATGTTTTAAGGGGCGGGTATCCTGTTTCATTAACTCAGCAAGGACCTGTGGTCCATCTTTTTTCGCGAAAACACGGAGATATGGAAAGGGATTACAATGCGTTTCAGATTTCCGCTTCCTATTATTCACAGGGAAATGGAAACTTTCGAGATGTGAATCAGAATCGACGAAATGATCTTTTCCTAAACCAGAAAATTGGAACCACCAATGTTGACCTCTTTTTCAATCTTCTCCAGTTTGATGGATTTAATCCCCTTGTCATCAATCCAACCCGGATTGTGTTGCCCAAGGATTTCTTTCATTATCCTGAATTTAATGTCAATGATCGGTTTCGGGAAGAACATCAACTTCTTAAGAAGAAGCCCATCCTGCCTGGCCGACTTTACGAGTTTGTATTGGAGCACTGCAAAGATCCCCTGAATGTGGGGAATGTGTTTCGGGATATTGTTCGCAAAGTGGTTCCGCAAAAAAGTACCCGACATGGTGAAGGTTATTGGATAGATCATTGGACCTACAACCTGGATCATCTTGACCATTTCTTAACTGTTTTTCCCGAGCAAGCCCGATGGATATTATTTGATAAAAAAGATTTTACTTTCCATGATTCCGATCATTTTGTTCGTCCGAGAAAAGAGAAATACGTTATCACCAAGGATAAGAAGTTTCGCCAATTAAATGCTGTTGTTCTAAATGAAGAAAAGCAAACCTTTTTGGCGTCTCGGCAAGCGGAGGCTGATAAAGTTCGGACCGAAGATGGCCGTGGGGAAATTTTTAAAACAACGCTTTTTGTCAAATGTGTGGCCTTGGCCACAGTGAAGGTGAGTTCCCTCGATCCCTTTGGTGTCGGAATTGAAATGGAAGCTGGTCGGCCTGGTTGGTGTGATGCCCTCAACGGTGCCCCCGGATTATTTGGATCTTCCTCTCATGAAATGTTTGAGTTGCAACGGTTGGTGTCCTTTCTGTTGGAAGAGGCGATTCCCTTGGCTCCTACCAAAGCGATTGAAATTCCTGTTGAATTGGCAACCTTTTTAAGAGAGGTGGGTTCCGCCCTGGCTCACGTGTCAAATAAAGATTTTCGTCCCACTTGGGATCGAATGTCCACCACGCGTGAGCACTTTCGAGAAAAGACTTTCTTTGGTATTTCTGGGAAAATGCGAATGGTTCGCGTCAATGATATAAAGGGTTTTCTGGAACAGGCACGAAGAGTTTTAAAAGACGCAGCAAAGAAAGCTTTTGATCCTCAGACAAAGCTTCCTACCTCTTATTTTACTCACGAAGTTGAGGTCAACAAGTTACCAGGCGATTGGAAAACCCATCAATATAAGATTCCTTGGTCGCAACATCGGGTGGCACCCTTTTTGGAGGGGGCTGTTCATGCGATGAAAGTATCTCCTTTGTCACAAGACAAAAAGATTTTCAAGACAGTAAAAAAATCCGAATTGATGGACAAGAAATTGGGGATGTATCGATTGAATGTTTCTCTTGAAAAGGAATCAAGTGACCTGGGGCGAATATGTATTTTCTCTAAGGGGTGGCTGGAGAATGAATCTATTTTTCTCCATATGCACTACAAATATCTTTTGGAGATTTTAAGGGCTGGGTTGGTTGAAGAATTCTTCCATGAAATTAAAGATGGGGTGATCCCTTTTCGGGACATCAAGAGTTATGGCCGTCCGATTTTTGAGAACTCCTCCTTCCTGGCCAGCTCAACGTTTCCCAAGAAATCGTTCCAAGGGAAAGGATTCGTGGCCCGTCTCTCCGGTGCCACGGCGGAATTCTTGAGTATGATTTATCATTTGGTATTGGGGCCCAACCCCTTTACTCTGAACGAAGAGGGGGGGGTGATATTTTCCCCCAAGCCTGTTCTTCCCGCCGAATGGTTTTCGAAAAAAGCAGAAGGATTACTTCCCCAGAACAGTTTGTCCCTAACTCTTTTTGGAATTCCATTGACCTACGTTAATCCCAAAAAGAAAAACACGTATGGCCGGACTGGTGTTCAGCCAGTGGGATTTGAGTGGATTTTGGATGGTCGTTTTTATTCTTGTGAAGGATCTGCTCTACCAAGCGAACCAACAGTGGCATTTCGGGAAGGACGTCTTGAGAATTTGACCATTACCCTGGGCAGATCGTCGAAACGCTAAGGTTGGATTTCAAACGGAATCTTCTATTGTTCCCCTACCACGTAAAGAAATAGTTCCCTTCTGTATCATAATTTCCGTTTGGTATGTAAACATGACCGGTGTGGTTGTCGTAGGCAAACGGAGAATTCAATAGAGGGGTATAGGCAGGATCTCCATGAACGATAAAAACATCTTTTGGAGGATCCAGGCTCATGAGGGATTTGGCTGACCCATCGTATCCGACGCTGAGACCGTTATAAGTGGGATTGCGATCTTTTAAGTTTGGCGTCAAAATCGTGGTGGTGTATTTGGGTCTGAGAACTGACATAAGGGACAGACCAAAGGCAGTATAGTGGGTGTCTCCAGCTGGGAATTCGGCCAAAGGCCATTCCCCTTCTGTATCGGTGTAGTACATATTCACAGATGTGCGGACAATTCCAAGGTTGTTTTTTGTGGTGGCTTGATTGGCTTTTACAATGAGAAGATCAAAATAGGGACTTACCAATGAACTCAGGATTCCGATAATAATCACCACCAACATCAGTTCAAGGAGCGTGTATCCTGATTGGTTGTGCTTTTTCATGATGTCCTCTTGGTTTTGATCCGTTTGGCCGTTCTTTTGGTCACCACCATCGTAATTCCTCTGGCTGGCTTGAGGCGAACAAATCCTTTTGGGACGGGTTCCACCCAATTGCTGGGTGATTCTTTTATAGATCGAACCATTCTTTTTGGATATCGAACGAGCATTGATTCGTCAACTTTGATTAAAATATGACTGGGCTTAAAAGAGGCTTCTTCTGCTTGGACATAACCAGAAGGTTTAAAATGGACCAACATCTTCTTGGTGATGGCTTGTTCGGCTCTCAATTTTTCTTGAAAAGCTTCAATCTTACGCCGTTTTTTTGCATATTGGAAAAGAGTTTCTTTGTAAGCTTCTAGCTCCGGGCGGATTTCTGATGGGGCTTCTTGGGGGATGTATTTTGTTTCAACCCATTTTTCCTCTATTCCAGAGCTGGCCATTTCTGTGAGGGCTTTTTGGTCAGCTTCGCGATATTTGGCTATCATGGAAGGGGTGAGTTTGGCACGGTCTTCTTCGGGCATGGCATCCAACATTCCTGGTACGTATTTTACGGGAACGTTACCGTGATCGGGTGTTTTGTAAGCAGGTGGATTTTTAACAACCACCCTGATAAGTATGAAGGCCACAAGAAGGGTAGCCCATATGCCGACTCTTTTCTTGAGAGCAGATTGCTTTTGTATCTCGCGGTCTTCCGCGATTGTATTGGTAAATTCTGGTGGCATCTCTTTATAAGTTTATCGGGAAAAATGACGAATTCTAGTGTGTTTCATGGATTTTTGTCACAATCCCTATATAGAAATATGAAAAACATATCTAAATATCAACGTATTTTATGGGTTTTTGTAATCCTCTCGGGGTTTCCTGTTTTGACCTGGGGGGGGATTCTGATTGACACCTCTGATCAAGAGTTCTTCTCCATGGTCCAAAAAGAAATAAACAGCATGAGAGAGGGAAAAAGAGGGGTGGTTTGCCAGAAATTAATTGAAGATTTGGACGTCTCTTTGTCAACGACCATTGTTCGTCCTTTAACGCGGGATGACCGAACCTGGCATCCCAATGATCATCGAGGAAAACGGAGCCATGTGGTGGCCGATGATTTTTTGGTGCGGGGGGCTGCACGGGTCGAGCAGACCAAGGCAACATTTTATCTTCATCCCACCCGAATCAATTCCCGTCTGAGTTCCTTTAAGTTGGGGACTTTTGTTCATCAACTGGTTCATGCCCGCGACCTCAATTATGGTGAATTTTCCGGTGACTACCGCGTGCGGGAGAAAAGAGCTTCCTTTTTTCGAAATGCTTGGAGAGATTCCCTTGGTTTGCCAATTCTGGAAATGGCTGGAGAAATTGGTATTAATGAGTATTCTTATGCCAAGGAAAGGGGACTTCTAACGGAGGAAAACAAATATTTTTTCCCAATATTGGATGTTCCAGAGGAAGAAGAAGCGGTTATTGAGAAAGAAGAGGTTATTGAGGAAGAGGAGGAAGTAGAACCATGAAAAAGTGGACGACTGTCGGAACCTTTCTCGGAGCTGTATTGGGCGTTGTATGCGGATGGTTTTGGGGGCCTCAAATGGGGGCAGTTAGATGGATGGGAGATCTTTTATTGAACGCCCTTCGGTTTGTGGTTCTTCCCCTTATTATTTGTGCCATGGTTGTCGGGGTATCTGGTTTGGGGGATGTGCGAAAATTGGGACGGTTTGGCGGGCTCACCGTTCTTTATTTTTTGATGACAACCCTCATCTCCGTTGCCATCGGTATCATTTTGGTTTTGTTGATTCAACCGGGATCGGGATTTCATGTGGGAGACCTCACGGTCCCAGAGCGTATTTTGGCAAAGAAGGACTTTGGATTCGGGGATTTCATTCTTAATTTTCTGGGAGGTGGGAAAGAACACAAAGCCAATCTTTTTTATTCACTTACCCAGATGGAGATGTTGCCCATCGTCCTTTTTTCCCTTCTCTTTGGAGCTGTGTTAACAACCATTGGTGAGGCAGGAAAAAGTGCCCTTGCTTTTTTTCGGGGTTGCTACGAAGCTTTGATGAAAATCATCCATGGCATAATTTTCCTGGTACCTTTTGGCGTCTTTGGCTTGGTGGCTTCCAAAGTGGGGGATTTGGGCGGAGGCTCGGCCATCTTAAATGAGCTGGGAAAAGTGGGCATGTATTGCTCAACAGTGATCCTTGCTCTTCTGCTTCATGGCCTGTTGGTTTTGCCTTTTCTGCTGTATTATTTTACGAAACGGAATCCCTTCTCATATGCCAAAGGGATGGCGGAGGCACTCTTAACCGCCTTCTCAACAGCGAGCAGTGCAGCAACCTTGCCCATCACAACACGAAATGTCATATCGCATAACAAGGTTTCGGAAAAAGCAGCGACTTTTGTTCTTCCTGTTGGGGCCACGGTGAATATGGACGGGACCGCTCTTTACGAAGGTGTTGCTGTCATTTTCTTGGCACAAGCGTTGGGACATACATTGGGCGTGTCGGAAGTGTTTACCATATTTGTTTTGGCAACACTGGCGGGGATGGCGGCAGCTGCCATTCCTGAGGCCGGTCTGGTGACGATGGTGATAATTTTGCAGGCCATTGGTCTTCCCCTGGAAGCGATAGGGCTTTTGTTGGCGGTGGATTGGTTTTTGGATCGATGTCGAACAACAGTGAATGTTTGGGGTGACGCTGTGGGAGCCGCTGTGTTGGATCGGATTGGACACAAAGGGGCCAAAGTTAAATTGCAGGCCTTTTGACGAAAATTAACAAACAATGAACTCTGTCTTTCTTGGGATTGCCTGTCTTCTTATCTTGGGTCTTGGTTACAAGTTATATGGGACCTTTCTTTCTTCTCTCCTGGGGATTGATCCCCGTCGCCGTACACCTGCACACGAAAAAAAAGATGAAGTGGATTTTGTTCCGGCCAAGCATTGGCTGGTTTTGTTTGGTCATCACTTCTCTTCTATATGTGGGGCGGGTCCCATCGTTGGGCCGGTGCTTGCTGTGGCCTATTGGGGGTGGGGTGTTTCCCTGGCTTGGATTCTTCTCGGAAGCATATTGATGGGAGCGGTTTCAGATTTTTCAAGTTTGGTTGTTAGCATTCGTTTCAATGGCGAGTCGATTCCTGAAATAGCCCGATCCGTCATGACCAAACGATCTCGCCTATTGCTTTCGGTTTTTATATGGCTTTCGTTGATTCTGGTGATCGCGGTGTTTGCGATTTTGGCAGCAAAGACATTTACTGCCCAACCCGAAATCGTTGTTCCCTCTCTTGGAATTATTCCCTTGGCCGTGTTGATGGGGTGGATGCTTTATTTTAAAAAATGGGGTCTTATTCCAACGACGATATTCGGACTGGTGGTATTGGGATTGTTGCTTTTGTTTGGCGATCAATGGAGTGTTCGGTTTGTCACATCGGCAGGTCTCAATATAAAAATATGGATTGTGATTCTCATCCTTTACTGCTTCGTGGCTTCTGTTACGCCGGTTCAATATCTCCTTCAGCCACGCGATTACCTTGCAGGATTTGTCCTCTTTGCTGCGATTGGATTTGGACTCTTAGGTTTATTTCTTAGCCACAAGCCCATGAATGGACCAGCATTTTCGGGATGGAATCCCAATCCGGAAATATGGCCAAGTGCGGGTCCCCTTTGGCCCATGCTCTTTGTTACCATTGCGTGTGGCGCCATCTCCGGATTTCACAGTCTCGTCTCATCGGGAACGACGTGTAAGCAATTGGATACCGAGGCGCATGCATGTCGGATCGGATACGGAGGAATGTTGACCGAAGGGTTGGTGGCCTGTTTGGTTGTCTTTTGTGTTGCAGCTGGTTTGACGCGCGGGGAATTGCTTGAATTTCTTACCAACAAATCAAAAGGAGGTCCCATTGCGGCGTTTGGAAACGGGTTTGGATCTTTGACTTCTCCCTTGTTGGGGTCTTATGGAACGGCTTTTGCCATTGTGGCGTTGAATGCCTTTATCCTTACGACACTTGATACAGCAACCAGAATCGGGCGATATCTCACATCTGAACTTTTCGGAATCGAAAATCGATTTCTTTCTACTTTCCTTGTGGTGTTTTTATCAGCGTTACTGGCGTTGACCGGGCAATGGCAACGAATTTGGCCTGTGTTTGGAGCCTCCAATCAACTTGTGGCTGCCCTGTCTCTTTTGGTGGTGTCATGTTGGTTGATATCCATCAAGCGTCCTTCCAAAACAACGCTTATCCCGGCTCTGATTATGTTAACAACAACCATTGGGGCTTTCCTTTTTCAAATTGTTTCCGCCTTGGGGCATGTAAATGCGAAGGGGGAATCTTCACCACAGATCACCATTATTCTGTCAGCGGCTGTCTTGGTTGTCCTGGCGTTGGCGGTTTTTTATGAAGCTGTTAAAACATATCAACGATTCCGATTAAAGGTGTCATTATGAAAATTCTTATTTTTGTCTCGCTTCTGTTTTCTTTTTTCTTTTGCCAATTCTCATATTCTCAAAATCAAGGGGGTATGAGCGACAAGCGAAAGGCTGTTAAGTATATTGCAGAACTAAAAAGTCATTCTTCTAAGGAAAAAATCCAGGCTGCCGAAGAATTGGCGCGGCTGGATGATCGTGGGGCGGTTCGGCCTCTCATTGGTCTCCTGGAAGATAAAGATTTTAACGTTCGCCAAACAGTTGCTTATGCATTGGGAGAATTGGGAGACAAACAGGCGGCCAAACCTCTTTTGGCGCGTATGGAAAAAGAAAATCCCAATGGGAAGGTGATCTTTATTCGTGCGTTGGGGAAAGTGGGGGATTCCTCTGTGGTCGATTCACTCCTACCCCTTTTGAAACACAATAATTCCTCTGTTGTTTTTGAGACCGTTCAAGCTCTGGGTCGGTTTGATGATCCGGTTGTATCCGAAGCCTTTCTTTCCTCACTCAAATCTCAGGATGAATATGGGTGCATGGCCATTGTTAATGTGCTCACCAACAATAGGATCAAGAAGGCCGAAAAAGCTTTTCTAGACCTCACCAAAGACAAACGTCGGCCCTCATGTGCGTTGGTGGCTGTCGATGGATTGGGGTGGGTAGGGGGAGAAGAAGCGGTTGGTGCTTTGATAATGATATTAAAGAAAAACGATTCTTCTTCTTTTAAAAATCGTGCACTTCGATCCCTTGGTCGACTTAGAGCCCGTGAAGCTTTTGATGCAATTCATCCCTTTCTCCGTCACAAAGAAGCCGTGATCCGAAGATCAGCCGTTGAGGCTTTGGTAGGTTTGGGTGATCATCGCGCCATTCCCATGATCAAAGGTCTCCAGGGGGATCCCAGTCCAGAGGTTCAAAAAACCGTTCAATATGCCCTCCGTCAATTTGGTGTGAAACAAGAGTCCTCCATCCAGAAAGACGAATAATATCTCGATATGATCCGTTATGTTTTATTTGTTATTTTGTTCGTCTTTGTCTTTGGGTCGGGGTGTTCGTTAGAGAAACTTCAGAAATATAAAGATACCCAAAATGTCATGGGGACTCAGGTTTCCGTAACGGTTTTTTCCCGGGATCCAAAAGAAGCCCAGCAGGCGATCGGATATGCCTTTCAGCGAATGTCAGAATGGGAGTTTCTCTTTAGTAAACACAAAGAGGGAAGCGACATTCGACGATTGAATGACTCACCCTTACGAAGGATCAAGATTTCTGCAATCACCTTTGATCTTCTTTCAAAATCGATTGAATATGGTCACCTCTCCAATGGCGCTTTTGATATTACCGTCCACCCCCTATGGGATCTATGGAAGGAGGCTGAAAAAAGAAACAAGTTACCCTCAGCCCAGCAACAAAATAAAGCGTTATCCAAGTTGGGTTTCGACAAAATAAAACTTCATCCTGATACATCGGAAGCCGAATTGACGATACCGGAAATGAGCTTGGACTTAGGGGGGATTGCAAAAGGATTTATTGTTGATGAGGCCATTCGGGTTTTGCGGTCTCATGGAATAAAGCATGGTCTTATTGATGCGGGGGGGGATATTTGTGTGTTGGGTAAACATCCTGATCGTGGTCATTGGTTGATTGGAATCAGGAATCCTCTGAACCCGAAAGAGAAACTCGAATCATTAAAGATATCGGATAAAGCCGTTGCCACCTCTGGCAACTACATGAGATTTACCACCATCAAAGGAAAAACATATTCCCATGTTTTCGATCCTCAAACGGGGCATCCTGTATCCAATAATGTGGTGAGCGTAACCATATTGGCACCGGAATTAACCCATGCCGATGCTCTCTCCACCTCCGTTCTTGTGATGGGAGTTCAAAAAGGGTTGGTGCTCATTGAGTCTCTTCCGGGGGTGGAAACACTGATTATTACGCACCAGGATGATAAGCTAATTTATTATCCATCAAAGAATTTCATGAATTTCCTCGAAAATTTCTCCTTAAGGACCTCCTCTATAAAATAAAAGGGATAAGGAGGGGGAAATTATCACTTAATGGGCGATTATTTGACCTGTTTCGCGTGTCTTTGATCCCTGGTTTTTGGGGCCAGATCCGCTGTTTACAAAAAAGTCATAACGGATATAAAAACTAAGTCATTTCCAATCTTTTTCATATTGAAAGACCCTTTTTATTCGGCTTGACGATTGGACCTTAATACATTAATATAACCGTCCTTGTGGAAGTGGCCCAAAAAGCCACTTTTTTTATTTTAGAGGGGGGTGAAATTGCAATGAACCCACTGTTGGGGGAAATTGAAAGGGAAATTCTTCCTCTCTTTTCAGAAGGTCAAGTCGAATTGGTTGATTTAACCTATCGAAAAGAACACGGGGGCTGGGTTCTTTGTCTATATGTGGATAAGCCTGGAGGAGTGACCCTGGATGATTGCCAATATTGGAGCGAGAAGGTTGGGACGCTCTTGGATAGTAAGGATATCATCCCGAATTCATATTCTTTGGAAGTTTCATCGCCCGGATTAAATCGCATTTTGCGGAAACCAATAGATTTTCAGCGTTTTCAGGGTGAACGCATTGCCATTAAATTATACGCTCCTGTAAATGGACGCAAGCAATTTGGTGGTATTCTTGTCGGAGCCGATGAGAACATTATTCGGTTGAAGTTGGAAGGAGAGGGGGAAGAGGTTGTTGAGCTTCCCCGTCAAATGGTGTCAAAAGCGAATTTGGATCCCATCATCGAAGTGTAGGTTTATCTGAGATCATTGGAGGGATAAAAAGTGGATATTAAAGCCGGACTCGCTCTTGTTCTCGATCAAATTGAAAGAGAAAAGGGCATTAAAAAAGAAGAAATTTTGCAAATGATCGAACAGGCCATGATTTCGGCATACCGAAAGCATGCGGGGGAAGGATTGCGGGTTGAAGCCAATATCAATCCCAATGGCGACATCACCGCCTATATTGTTAAAACAATCGTTCAGAAAGTGGCTGATTCCACCGTTGAGGTCAGTCTGAAAGAGGCACAGAAACTGGACAAAAATGCTCAGCTCAATGGTGAGGTTCGTTATCCCATCGATGCCCAGGAATTTGGGCGTATTGCAGCACAGACCGCCAAACAGGTTTTAACCCAAAAGATTCGAGAAACTGAACGTGAAAATATTTATGAGGAATACAAACCCAAAATCGGAACATTGGTGAATGGGTCTGTTCATCGTTTTGCCAACCGCAATGTCATTGTGGATTTGGGGCGTGCTGAAGGTATTTTGCCGGTACGCGAACAGGTTCGCCGGGAACACTGGCGGGTGGGTGAACGAATTCGGGTATTGATCATGGATGTTGAGAAAGGACCAAAAGGCCCGGAAGTTATCTTGTCTCGTGCGTCGGAGAAATTTGTCATGAGACTTTTTGAACAGGAAGTCCCTGAGATTTATGAAAAAACCGTTAAAGTATTGGCGGTGGTTCGGGAACCCGGTTCTCGCTCAAAAGTTGTTGTTCAATCCTTTAATCCAAAAGTGGATCCGATCGGAGCTTGCGTTGGGGTGAAGGGATCTCGTGTTCGCCCTATTATCAATGAATTGCAAGGAGAGCGGATAGATCTTGTTGCCCATTCAGATGACACAAAGTCTTATATCGCTTCTTCTATGGCGCCGGCCAAGCCTGTTTCGGTCAACCTCGTCGATGAGAAGGCCAAAAAAGCAGAAGTCCTTGTTGCTGATGATGCCTATTCGCTGGCCATTGGAAAAAATGGACAGAATGTGAGATTGGCCAGCAAATTGACAGGATGGCAGATCGATATTATTACGGAAGCACAACGAAAGAAAGAATCTGAAGAAAATGTGATGGCCGCAAGGGAGATGTTCCTTCAACTGGAAGGAGTGGGACCTCGTATTGCTGAGGTTCTCATCAAAGGGGGGATGAACAGTATCAAGAAGATCGCTGCGTGCAAAGTTGAGGATTTGACTGTTTATTCAGGAATTGGAGAAAAACTTGCTGAAAAACTGATTGAATCTTCAATTGAATATCAAAGCAAAGCTCCGCCCGAACCCACTGAAGAGAATGCCGATGTTGCTCAAGAAGGGGAAGAAACGCAATCAGAAGAGGCAACCGATGAAGCGGCACCAGCTGAAAATCCTTCAGAACCTCAAGAAACACAACCAGCAAAATCTGGATCTAAAGATTCATAAGGTATCCCAATTTATGACACCCAAAAAGGCATCAGGTAACAAATCAGAAGACCCCAAAGAGTCTAAGCCCAAAAAAAGCAAGAAGGCCAGTTCTGCTTCAGCTTCTAAAAAATCGAAAAAGTCAGGTGAAGCTTCTGCCACAAAAAAAGGAGCAGGACGGAGTCGAAAACGGGTGGTAATTGAAGAAGAAGAAACACCCAGTAAAGGACTCCCAATTGTTTCTCCACCGCCTGCCATTGAGAAGGCAAAAAAGGAAATCCTTGTAACTCCTCCTGCGCCAAAGACCAAACCTCCTGAAAAGGAAAAAGTCACCGAAAAAGCTCCTGTTGAGAAAATCCAGAAGAAGATAACGCCTCCTCCCGCTCCCAAGCCCCAACCCAAAGCAGCCCCTTCTGTATCGGTTTCACATCCTCCGGTGGCCAAGCCCCATGCTCCAGTACGCAAACCTGTCGCGGTTGTGTCAAAAGCACCTTCTCCTCACAAACCCGCTGAGAAGGTCTCTGCAGCGAAAGCCAAAGAGAGGAAAGCCCCCAGACCTGTTGAAACGAAAGTGGAAACACCCACGCCGGTTATTCAAGAAGGAAAGTCCTCCAAAAAGAAAATTGTTTTTAATGAAATGATGACAGTTAAAGATGTGGCTGATGCCATGCAGTTGAAAGTAACAGATGTCATCAAAAAATTGATGACCTTGGGGACTTTGACCACCATCAATCAGCGGTTAGAAACCAATATAGCAACGTTGTTGGCGGCAGAATTGGGATTCGAGCTGGAAGTCAAATCCATTTACGAAGAAGAAGAAATAGTTGAAACCGACAAAGAAGGAAATTTGAAGCCTCGTTCTCCGGTTGTCACGGTCATGGGGCATGTGGATCATGGGAAGACCTCGCTCCTCGATGTCATTCGATCTGCCCATGTCGCTGAAAAAGAACATGGGGGAATAACCCAGCATATTGGTGCTTACCAAGTTAGCCATCAAAAAGGATCGATTACATTTTTGGATACGCCTGGTCATGAGGCCTTTACAGCAATGCGGGCCCGGGGTGCTACCATCACCGATTTGGTGGTGTTGGTCGTGGCCGCTGATGATAGCGTCATGCCCCAGACAGTAGAAGCGTTGGATCATGCCAAGGCCGCCAAAGTCCCCATTGTGGTGGCCATTAATAAAGTGGATTTGCCGACAGCCAACGTTCAGAAAGTGAAACAAGAACTTTCTCAGCGTGAACTTGTTCCTGAAGATTGGGGAGGCAAAACCCAAATGGTCGAGGTTTCAGCCAAAACGAAGTATAACATCGATCAGCTTTTGGAAATGATTCTTCTCGAAGCCGAGCTTTTGGAATTACGGGCTAATCCGGATCGTCCAGCCAGGGGATCTGTTCTTGAGGCACGTATGGATCCCAAAAGAGGTGTCACGGCAACCGTACTTATTCAAACAGGAACACTTCATATCGGAGACACAGTGGTCTGTGGATTGAGTTGGGGTCGTATACGAGCCATGTTTGATGTGAATCGACACACCCCCAGAGAAGCGGGGCCTTCTATTCCAGTTGAAATCTTGGGATTGGCCGAAGTCCCTCATGTGGGAGATCAATTGTCTGTGGTCAAAAGTGACCGTGAGGCCCGTGATATTGCCGAACGAAGAAAACAACATGTTAAAGATTCCGCTCTGAAACCGTCAAACCTTGTCTCCCTGGAAAGTTTGCATTCCCGAATTGAAGCGGGAAAAGTTCAAGAGTTAAATGTCATTTTAAAAGCGGATGTTCAAGGATCGCTCCAAGCCATCCAAGATGCCCTAGGGAAAATTTCTGCCAAATCCATCCAGCTCCGATTTATTCATTCCGCTCTTGGAAATATCAATGACTCGGATGTGCTTCTCGCTGAAACATCCGACTCCATTATTTTTGGATTTAATGTCAAAACCGAGTCCTCCGCAGAAGCAGAGGCCAAAGAGGCGGGAGTTGATATCAGGCTTTATAACATCATTTATGAGATATTGGCTGATGTGCGCGCTGCGCTTGAAGGACTTTTGAAGCCGGTTGAAGTGGAAAAGATAAAAGGCCGGGCTTTGGTAAAAGCCATTTTTGCTTCTTCCCGTTACACCAAAATTGCGGGATGTCATGTTCAAGAGGGAAAAGTGACCCGGGGGCAGAAAGCCAAGGTCATTCGAAATGGGGAAATCATCGGGAGGGGTTCGATTACCAGCCTGAAACGATTTAAGGAAGACGTTCGGGAGGTCGATAAAGGATACGAATGCGGTCTTTCTGTTGAAGGTGTTAAAACCTATGAACCGAACGATATCATTGAAATTTTTGTTGTTGAAAAACAAGCTCGACGGCTTGAGAGCGAATAGAAGGTTCTATGGCATCCAGACGCGTTGCTCGATTAAACGAGCTCATTCAGCAAACAGTCTCTCGATTGGCTCTCAAATTGAAAGATCCACAAATCGGTTTTCTCACCATAACTGGTGCTGAAGTCTCCCCTGATATCTCTTTTGCCCGAATCTTTTATTCGGTTTTGGGTTCAGAAGAAGATAAAAAGAACACCGCCTCCGCATTGGATCGGGCCAAGTATCATGTTCGGCGGGAGTTGGCGCGGCTTGAAAATTTAAAAAAGGTTCCGGAAATAGAATTTACATACGATGAGACCGTTGAGCGAGCCGATCGTGTATCTCGCCTTCTCAACACCATCAAAGAAGAAAGAAAGATCAGTGAGCAAAATTCTCAATCAGACTAACAAACCCACCCTCGATCAACTTATCACCACATTAAAAAAGGGAAAGACCTTCTGTTTGTCCGGTCACCAGAATCCGGATGCTGATGTGATTGGTTCGGAATTGGCCCTTAAGCATTTTATCGAGAAATTGGGTCCGGATAAGAAAGTTTCCATCATTAACTCTGGTAAACCGCCAAAGAGCTTGTCCTATTTGCCTGGCTTCGAATTTGTACAACATGCAGATAAAGTCAGCGGTCATTTTGATGTGGTGGTGGCCATGGAATGCTCGGGAGCAGAGAGAATGGGGAATATCATTGATTTGAAAACCCAAGCCACCGATGTGCTCAATATCGATCACCATTTGCACAATCCCAATTTTGGAACCATTAATTTTGTTGAACCCACCACCTCTTCAACTGCCGAACTGATTTTTAAAATTTATACACATAACAACACCCCTCTTACAAAAGAGGTGGCCCTCTGTATTTATACCGGACTTGTCGCTGATACCGGTTGGTTTCGATTTGGGAATACCAATGAACAAACCCACATGATAGCGTCACGGCTCTTGGCGGTTGGGGTTCCCATCTCGGATCTTTCCGAAAAGATGTATATGAGCCGCTCAAAAGCGTCAATGAAACTTTTGGCATCGTTGCTCCAGCAGATGACGTATCACTTTGATGATCAGGTGGTGGTTATGAAAATTCCTCTTTCCCTAATGGATGAGATCCAGGCTGAGAGCGATGATCTGGAAGAAGTTGTCAATTTTGGTCTCATGAGAGATACCGTTAATGCCTCTGTTTTATTGAAAGAAAAAGAGGCTTCAAAAGTGATTAAAGTGAGTTTGCGATCAAAGGGAAATTGGGATATCAACCAGATCGCTCGCACATTTGATGGTGGTGGACATCGGAATGCCTCGGGCGCTACCATCTTTGGGAACCTGGATAAAGCCGAAGAGCTTATATTGGGTGAGATGGGCAAAATTTTTAAAAGTTCCACATGAGCCCGCCCGCACACTCCTCCTGGAATGGTCTCCTGTTTGTCAACAAACCATCAGGCCCAACAACCTACGACATGATTCGATGGTTGAAAAAGAAGGTTCCTGGAATAAAGATTGGCCATTCGGGAACCCTTGATCCTTTGGCCTCTGGTTTGGTGATCCTTCTATTGGGGAATGCCACCAAGAGACAATCCGAGCTGATGAAGCAAAATAAAACATACCGCTGTACAATGAGATTGGGAATCCAAACAGATACAGGCGACCAAACCGGTATAACCATCCATCAATCGACGGTGCCGGATTTGAATAAGGATGAAATCATATCCGTTTTTCAACAGTTTCTAGGTGAGCAATGGCAGACTCCCCCTATGTATTCGGCGCTGAAACACAAGGGGCAACCCCTCTACAAATTGGCGAGAAAAGGGGAGCAGGTCGAGCGGACAGCGCGGTCGATCCAAATTCATCAGATAGATTTGTTGGAAAACAAGCTAAAGGAAGAAATCGAATTTCGAACCAGTGTTTCATCGGGAACTTACGTGCGGGTTTTGGTAGAAGATATGGGGAAAAAGATGGGAACCCATGCCACTCTTTCAGCGCTATGTCGGGAAGCCATTGGTGAAAACAAGTTGGAGAAAGCCTTGGACGGAAATGACCTTAATACCTTAACGCCTGATCAAATTTTACATCACCTGATAGAGATACCAATTCATGCGTAGGGGCCGTCTTTTAACAATCGGATCTTTTGATGGGGTTCATCTCGGCCATTCGGCTTTATTGGAACGGACCGTTCTAGAAGCCAAAAAACGTCAGCTTAAACCAACGGCGTTGACATTTCGCCTGCCTCCGCGAATGGTTCTTCACCCTGAGAGGAAAATATCCTTTTTAACCAATGAGCAGGAAAAGGAAATATTGATTCGTCAGAAAGGAATCAATGAGGTTATTACTCTTGAGTTTAATCGGAACTATTCTCATATTCGCCCCTTCCTCTTTTTTCGTGATGTCCTTATTAGAACTTATAAGGCCAAAGGTTTGGTGGTTGGACTCGACTTCCGATTTGGATTAAATCGGTCCGCTGGAGCGAGTGAATTGGTTCGGTGGGGGCTCGAATACGAAATTCCCGTTTGGGTCATTTCCCCTGTGACCCTTAAAAGAAAGATTGTTTCTTCCACTTTGATCCGGGAAAAAATGGATCAGAACCGTTTAAAAGAGGCCTCACAATATCTTGGTCATCCCTATCTGATTCAAGGCAAGGTTGTAAAAGGTCGCAGTCTCGGAAAGAAATTGGGGTTTCCCACAGCCAACTTGCAGTGTTCAGAAAGCAAGATTCTTCCCTTGGGGGTATATGCTGTCATGGGTCGGATCCAACGCTCTAAAAAAATTCTAAAAGGGGTGTGCAATATTGGTGTAAGACCCTCTTTTTTGGCAAAATCCCCCGTGACAATGGAGGTTCATTGGTTTGGAAAAACATTGAATCTCACAGGGAAAGGGCTTCTTGTTGAACTCCATCACAGAATTCGATCGGAAAAAAAGTTTAGTGGGCAAGGGGGCCTTCAACGACAGATTCGCAAAGATATTGAAATCGCTAAAGCTTTTTTAAAGAAACGACCTGTAATGTCGATATAAAACATTCCTTTACAGAGTTGACCAATTACCGTATAATCTAAAACTTCATACCTTATTAGTGGAGCAATCATGATCACCACCGAAGAGAGAAAAACAGCATTTGAGCCGTTCAAACAACACAAAACAGATACAGGGAGTACCCCTGTCCAAATTTCCATTCTGACCCAAAGAATTAATCATTTGGCCAAACATCTGGAAACCAATAAGAAAGATCATTCGTCCCGATTGGGATTGTTGAAACTGGTGGGACAAAGACGCCGGCTTTTAAACTTTCTCAATCAAACAAATGAGAAGCAATACAAAAAAGTTTTATCTGAGCTTAAGCTTAGGAAATAAAAAAATTGAAGCAAGGATCGATCTCTTCCTAGCCGGGTTTAAGAGAACCTGGTTTATGTGAAGAGGTCGATTTTTTTTGGGGTCATCGTCAATCACTTCATTATCAGGAAGGGATGCATAAGCGGTTCTGAAGCCATTGTTGAGGAGGCGCTTATGGATCCCTCCAGATTGGCGATTTCTCCAAGTTGGAAAAATAAGGAGAAAAGTCATGTTAAATGAAAACAACGAAAAACGAACCGTCCTTACGTTAGACGGAAAAGAAATATCAATCGAAACAGGCCAGGTCGCCAAACAAGCCGGTGGCTCTGTGTTGGTTCGATGCGGAGATACAGTCATCCTTGGAACAGCTTGTATGAGTCATAAGCCGAAGGAGGGGATAGATTTCCTTCCGATGACCACAGATTTCCGAGAAAGAACATATTCTGCAGGGAAAATTCCGGGTGGATTTTTTAAAAGAGAAGCCAGACCCCGCGAAAAAGAAACCCTCACTTCCCGCCTGATTGACCGATCTATTCGTCCCCATTTCCCAGAAGGACTTTTTCACGAGATTCAAGTCGCCATGATTTTGTTATCTGTTGATGAAGAGAATGATCCTGATATGTTGGCCAT
>MSYE01000023.1 GCA_002176905.1 bacterium F11
ACGAAGTTAATCTATAATAATTCATCGTTTTCCTTAGAGGGATTTTGGCCTTGAATTAAAGGTTAAAATCCCTCTTGTTTTTTGGAATTAACAAAATGAACATGCCTTGGAAAAAATCGTTACATTTTCTATCTCTGGCGGTTTTTATCTATTTGATTCTCTGTATACCGACAGGAATCTGGATTAAGAAAAAAGGTTCATATTGGATTGAAAATAAAATATCCAATTCTTTATCTCTTCCTGTTTCCGTCAAAAAAGCAGACACCAACTTCCTCAATTCCATCACCCTCTCTGAGGTCAAAATTCAAGGAGCCAATAATTTTGAAAGTCCTCGTATTAAAATATCCCTGGTTCCTTGGAGATTTCTCTTTTCCCCTCAACTATCTTCTTTTGTTCTGATCGAAATCTTGGAACCAGCGTGCGGCTTTGACTTCTCGAAATCCTCTATGATGACGGGAAGTACGACATCACTTGGAATCCCATCGATAACAATACCATTCACCGCTCTTCTCAAGAATGGTCAACTCACCCTGAAGAAAGACTCGGAAACGAGGTTTTTTAAGCAGTTCCATGTGGCTTTCCACAATACTTATTCTAAAAAAAACTTGAAAATCATAACTGGAAATTCTCCGAAAACCTTATTCCGGGGAAATATGACACTTACCAACGTTGGGAATTCAGGTTCGCAAATTAATGGAAATTGGACCAACCTGAACGTTGATATGGCTCGTTTTTGGTTTCCTCATCAACAACAGATCAATAAATTTGGCGGCACATTCGATGGCTCTTTTGATGCAATAGAAGTGAAAAATCTTTCTGAGTTATTTAAAACAGACCGATGGAACATAGAGATCAAAGATAGAGAATTAGAATGGATACCTGCCCCGGATCGCCAGAAATATCCGTTGGATGTAAAACTTAAACTTTCCTGGCCTCAAATATCTGGGCATCTCCGCGTTGGGAAGGATGTTCAAGTTAAGGGACAAATTTCTCATCCCTTTGAAGTTATTGAGCTTGATCTACAGGCTTCATCTAAAGAATTATCCCTCAGTGAATTAAACTCTTTATTGGGAATCCCGATATATTCCCAACCATTCGATGGTGGTCTGAGCTTTGACTTTCAAGCCTATGGATCAACCTCCATCCCAAGTATAAATGGTTCCTTTGTATTTAACCCCACTAAGGGATTCATCAAACTCCCTAAGTTAAAAGGGGAAATTACGGTTCAAGATCGAGAGGTGTTGATAGGAGCTGACTTTTCAAAAGGAAGAATCCAACTTTGGAGATCACTTTCAAAAAAAGACGCTGAAACCAACTATCAAGTCACTCTTCGAAATCTCTCGCTCGCAGAGATAGCATCATTAAATGGTTGGGCTAATGTTGGGGGATATCTAAAATCTGAAATGAACATTGGGTTCAATCAGCAACACGCTATCGGACTAAAGGGAAATTTTCAACTTGACCAATTGACGTGGGGACGAACCTCGAAACAACCGCTCATTGCTGGGAAAGTTGTTTATAGGAATGGAAAATTATCAATTCAGACTAATAAAGATCTCTTGAGAATTTCGGCTCATTTTAAAGATGAAAAAGCAAAACTGAATGAATTCCAACTTCGACTGGGGCAGGAATCTCGGATTTCGGCACAGGGAACAATTGAACCAAAAGAAGGAAACTATCGATTATCTGTGAGAGGGGAATCCATCCCACCAGACATGTGGCCACCCTTGGTAAGACAGTACCCTGATATTTCTGGCCATTTGGATTTTGAAGGAGTGTTAACTGGTACCAATAAAATTCCACATGCCCGGTTGGATATTGTATTCAATCGCCTCAAATTTATTCCCAATGACAGCATTTGGAATGGGGAAACGCACTTGCTCTTAGACGGAGAATCATTTGGATTTAAAAAAGTTCATGTGGATGGGGGATATTCAGGAGATATTACCCGAAAAAAACAAAATGGAACTTCCAAATGGAACATTCATATGGACCTGA
>MSYE01000024.1 GCA_002176905.1 bacterium F11
TTAAATTGGAGAATCACCCCTTAATTTAGGACTATTTCATGAAAATCCACCGTCAATTTTTAAAAATTACTCAATATCATATACTTTAAAGACCCTACCAGGTTGGAAGCGTAAATAAAACCATTTAAATGCATCAAATCTGTTAATATCCGACCCCTAAAATCTTAAGCGAAACTTAAGATCCCCTTAAGGAAATCTTAAGACAAATACTGTTACATCTTTGTTACGCCTAGACTTTCCCCATTATGTAAGACCCATGTGAAGATCCATAGGAGGATATTTTTTTGAATCTACGACTGAAAATTCATCTTGCGAGCGCCAGCCTCGTCCTGATTGTTGTTATCGGGATGATGTCTTCCCTCTATATTTCAGAGAAAAAGCAACTTCTCAACGAGATTCGTCGAGAACAAAAGGAAGATCTTGAAAAATTAAGAAGTGTCTATGAAGAGGCGATGGCCCTCGATATCGAAATCTCTCTTTTTAATTACATCCGCACACTTGTGGTCAATCCAGAGGTCTCCTATGCCGGAATTGTGAACCGAGATGGAAGTGGATGGATCTATCCGGGTACCGATGCAGGTTCTCTTATGTACGTAGATGCAAAAGACAAAGCGGTTCAAGAAATCCTGAATTCCGGGCGGCTTATGCGGCGGCTTTCTGTTAGCGCCAGAGGCGAACGGGTTATTGAAATATCAAGGCCCCTTGATAAGGGTTCTTATGTTCGCTTGGCGTATTCTCGAAAAATGATTAACGCCTTAATTGCAGAAAGATTGGCTCTTTCTCTGAAGAAACTAACCGGTGTGGGGATCCTGGCGATTTTCTTTGGACTCCTCCTTGCACACCTTCTCAGTCGTGCCTTATCCAAGCCTATTCTTAATCTCATGGGGGCCACTGCCGCAATTGCCAAAGGCTCAAAAGGGATTACCATTCCAGAGGCAGGCAAAGACGAACTGGGGAAACTCACCAGGACCTTTAACCATATGTCTAAGGAGCTTGTGAAATTGGATGAGTTAAAAGATGAATTTATGTCTCATGTCACCCATGAGTTGAGGTCACCTCTAACCAGCATCATTGCCACCGTTGAGTTATTGGATGAGATGCCTGAGGCCCACACAAAACCGAAGTTGCGACGTTCTGTTGACCGATTAAAATACGGGTCTGATCGTCTCAATAATCTGGTCGATAATATTTTGGATCTCACCCGGATGGAAGCTGGGAAAATGCAGTTTGACATCCAACCGGTAAACATGGGTACCCTGGCTTGTGAAATGGCTGATTTCTTTGAGCCCCGCGCCATGGAAAAGAATCTTTTCATCCGCGCAGAAGTTCCCGAAACATTACCTCGGGCCATGGCAGATCCCGAGCGGATAAGACAGGTTCTTTCCAACCTTATCCACAATGCCATTAAGTTTACCAACAAGGGTGGCATCACCATTTGGGTTCGTCAGATAGATAAGAAGATCCAGGTTGGAGTCCAAGACACAGGTGTCGGAATACCCAAAGAAAATCTGGCAACCGTTTTTTCGAAATTTGAAACGTTAAAAGATACGCGTGATCGTGTTGATAAACCTGTTCCAGGGTCAGGGTTGGGCTTGAACATTGTTCTTAATTCGGTCCAATCTCAGAATGGAAAGATTTGGGTAGAAAGCGAAGTGAAAAAAGGCACGACCTTTATATTTGAGCTCCCTATTGATGAAGATGGGACAACCGTCGGCACAAAAACGGCTGATACCAAAGAATCAATGAGCTCACCCAAGCAAGATCGGGATAGGGGGAGTCTTCGACAGCCCATATTAATGAACGATAACGAGTCAGAGCAGGCAGTCCAAGGAGAATAATTAATGAGAAAAATGGGACTTGGCCATTGGATGGCGGTAATAGGGTTTGGTTTCTTAACCCTTATCTACGCCCAAATCAATTTGCCCGCTTCGGATCCTCAAGTGGGATCTCAGGGGGGGGTTGTCCCTCCTCCCACTACCGGATTGCCAGCGCTTTCTCATCCCATTGGTCATTTCGTTTTGGAGAATGCTGACGAACCGGAAGTCGTCGGAATAAACAAACCCGAAGTATCTTTCATCGGGACCAGAGAAGACGATGTGGTAAATGAAGCGCCAACATTGAGGCTTGAATACTCTTCTAATGAGATGCAGGGTCAGCTCTCCCCTTCCAGCAGAAGAGGGGGGATAATGGCTCAGGG
>MSYE01000025.1 GCA_002176905.1 bacterium F11
ACCCATACAATGGGATCCGTTGAACCAGCAACCGGTGTAATCTCGGCTGTATGGTCGGAACCCGGTATGATAACTGGATTGCCATTCGGATCTGTAATATCGATGATCACAATCGAAATATCACTATCAGCATCCGATGCATCAATGCGCAATGGAACAGAACCGGATACCGGTCCATTTCCATTGCCTTCGCCAATCGGTTCAATCCCATGAATGACTGGGCCTGTATGATCGACTGTAATGATGACCGTATCCTCAGTGACCACTTGATCATTTTCATCCACACCTTGAAGAACAATCGTGTGGTCCCCATCTCTTTCGTTTGTTGGATTCCATTGAAATAAATGAGGCAAAATTTCCGTAGTGTCAACAACCTCCCCATCAATGATCAAATCAACGTGGTCGATATCATCATGTTTGTTGGTGGTAGCAATAATCGGAACTATCTCATCATTAACAACCTCTCCACCCACCAAATTTGTAATCGTAATCTCCGGTGTGGTGTCATTGGAATGGTCTACAGTGACTTCAATAATATGGTCAATTGGTTCGCTGTCACCTTCATAAATGATCACTTGGATTGTATGCGTGCCATTGGCAACAGGTGTGGTGTCCCATGGTAAAGGATATTCTGAATGGGTGGGGAGAGGAGTCTCATCGTCATCAGACGTATGGATAATCACACCGTCTATTATGATTTCAATGCGGGTGGTGTTCTCAGGATTGGGAATAGCCACATTGATGGGTATTATTCCCGTTAAAGGTACCTCTGCGTGCGGGTTTGTGATAAGAGTTGGGGGGTCCGGTGGATCCACAATGATAGGCTGATCGACCAAGAGATGGACGATCTCCTCTGTGGCCAAGCCATTGACATCAGCAACCTCAATCTTCAATGTGTATTTAATGGCGGCCATTTCTGTAATCTGAAGATTCCAATAAAAATGATTCTGACTGGATCTTAAAAATTCCAGATATTGATACTGTTCATTTATGGTGAGCTGAACCGGTTCCATTCCCGCACAACCCCGATCTCGTCCTCTTACATGAATGAGAACATCTTCCGTTAAAATGTGGGGATCTGTGGAAGTGGGGAGGTTTTCCATATCCAATTGAACATCCCCAATAAAAATATCAAGAATTTCTGGAGGCTGGTCATCGACTCTTAAATGGCGGGTTTCCGTTCGAACATTGTTCGCCAAATCCCTCGCATCAAAGCGCATCGTGTCACGATCGTTATTACTGAGAGATCTTGCTGGATAGTCCAAAACTCGAAAATCGTAAATTTCTTCATTGGAACCATCAAAATCTTCCAAGGTTTCGGTGTTGGCTCCGTTAACCGAGAATTTGACATCTCTCATTCGGTTATCATCCGTGGCCTGACCTATAAATGAAATATCTCCTCCCACACAGTCTCCATTCGCAGGTCCTTCCGTAATGATCACCTCAGGGGCCGTGTGGTCCACATAAAATCTTGCAGAAGTAACTCCTTTCAGGTCAAAAGCATCAATGGATTCGATGTATAAACTGTGTTCTCCCTCTGAAATGAAACTCCAATCAAGATGCTCAAAAATATTTTCGCCGTAACCATCGGCAAGCCCGAGAACCAATCCATTCTCCCCGTCCAATCGAAGTTGGTGACGAACAGGAGGCCCTTCAATTTCGACCTCTACAAACGCCAATGTCCGCTGACCATCATTAGCGAGGGCCTCGGCAATAAACATATCGCGACCAAATTGTTTTTTGAAAGGTTTATAAAAGTAAACATTTTCATTATTGGATGTTTGCTCTCCTCGTCTCATTTTTTCAGGTGGTTGATGAACACCAGTGATTGATGAGTTGTCTGTTACCAATCGGTAAGACTGTTCAACGCGATCCTCTCGGTAGGGAAAAACCAAATTGGCATCCACTATTTCTAAGGAAGGAGGAAATGGAAGCGTATCGATATCTCCAACAAAGATGGGAACAATCACTCTTCCGATTTTTCCACCTTCGTCAGCGATCATAATCGCCATTTGATCCTGACCTTCAAACCGTTCTGGGGGCTTATAAGAAACAACCAAATACCCCTGTGTTATCTCTTCATAATAAGATCCTTGCGCGATGTTGGCCGGAGGAAGTATCCAAACACTCAATTCTTCAAATGGCTGATCATCTATAAGTTCAAAAGCTATGACGACATCTGCACCGGGA
>MSYE01000026.1 GCA_002176905.1 bacterium F11
GCCAGGAGCTTTGCCCAGATATCAATATTGAGTGTTGGTGGTATTTCTGAAGAGCTCAGCCGTCGATCAAATTCCAATGGCAAGGCAGGACTCCCCAATAAACCAAGTACCTTTTGAAACAATTTAGCAGGATTGTCTTTGTGTTGTTCAATCAGCGAAATCACATCTTTTATTTGTTGCCGTTGATCCTTTCTATTAATTTGAGGTGATTCTACCTTCAGTTGCCATCCTTCTTGTGCCACATCGTTCCATCCAGCATGCAAGCCATAAGCAATGAAGAGAGATTTGAAAATGGGTTTAAATGCGAGTTGAGGTAAAGAAGAAGTGAGATCAAAATGCAAAAGAGCAATATAGGTAATGAAATAAGAAACACCAAATCGAACTCCAAACCGCAAAGCAAAACGTGTCCAAGATTCAAGTTTTTTCCCATCTAGCTCGGCTTGAGGATCGTTTGGAGAGGCCCGGACACGTTCCCGCTTAAGGCCATGGCGGAGAGTGAATATCAAGGAACTGAGAAATATCAGCGTAAAAATATTTGATCCTGGGGATAAGAAGAGGAAGACAAGAGCGATCCCAGGAAGAAGGATAAGCTCTTTAAAGGGAACCCAGAAGGTGGCGATTCGTCGTTCTTTTAGATTCCGGGTAAAAGCGCCGGAAAGAAAACGAGCCAAGTTGACGGGGGAAATATCGGTAAAATTTGGGATCACAAAGTCAGCCCCAACGATTTTCAAGTGCTTTGTCGTGGGCTTTCCTGTGGCCACACCAAAAAACAACAACCCTGCTTTTGCCGCACTCTCCATGCCTTTTGTGGAATTATTGATATAAATGCCTTGGTGGGGATCATGAACGCCAAAACCAACTCTTATGCTTTCGAGAGTATCGTCCTCGGTCATATTTGTTTCATCGATTTTCTCAATATAATCCAAGAGGCCATCAATCCCAAGTAATTTGCTCTCGTGCTTAACAGATTCAAGGGGTTGGGTTGTTAGGGCCACCACTTTATAGTTTGTATCAAACGCTGGCGATTTGAGAAGCCGAATCAACTCAAGAACCCCAGGAATAGAGAATGAGCCAATATCTTCAAGGATTTGTTTTTCAATCGCCTCTTCTAAGGTTGCCAGTGTGTATTGCTGGTGATGAGGAGAGGGTATCAGGGCTTTAATGACCTGCAAATCCCTTGCTGAGAGAGGCAACGCAAGGGATCTTGCATCCATTAAGCGTTCGGCCGTTTTATAAGCGGACTCGTTATATTGGCCCGTTGTGACGCCGTGCGTGATGAGGGTGGCCACCATTTCGGTCAATCTCTTTTTCATCAAGGAAACAGTATTGTCCCAATTGAAGACAATCACTTTCACATCCTCGGGAAAAGGGGCTCCCTCTTTTTTCCAAAGGGAATGGTAAAGGAGTTGTTTGGGAAGAGAACTCAACTTATACAAAGCACTGGAATGAAACTCATAGAGGTTATTCCAAATCCAGAGATTCAGCATGTGAAAGAAACCATAAAAAAGAACCACCAAAATCAAGCCGATAAGGGGAGGGAACCATGTCACAAAGTATGCTGAGATGGCCGCTTCGATAACAGAGAGAAAATGAACAAAGAAGATGCCAAAGGCCAGTCCCAACGGATTCTGTTTTTCTTCTTTGGATTCAAGGCGGTTCCGGGTCAGTTCCAAGAACCACCAATACCCTCCCAAAATGAGTCCCATTTGCGATAAAAGGGAGGTAAGACTTTCTTTAAAGAAGGATAAAGATAAAAGAGGAGACGCCGTAAGTTGATCAATGAAATAGATTGGTTCGAGGGTTCTTTCGATAGAAAGAATAATGAAAACAAAAAACAACAATGATGTGAGAAGAAAAGAGGTTTGGTTGTAAAAAGAGGGAGTTATGCGTTCCAGGGTTGTTGTTTGATATTTACCTGACAATTTCGTCAATGTGTATTGATTCTCTCCTTTATCAGCATAATCACCATAGTCCTTGGCATTAACGACAAGGAAAACAGGAGAAGTATCATCCGGATCCAATCCGGTGAAGGTGATAAGATCTGTCTGCCGATCGGATTCCTGGATACCATGGAGGGGTTTGATTGGACTTTTTAAGGATTCAATAGTTTGGATATAGATTTCGGGATTGTCTTGATCAGTAATCAAGCGGGTTAAGGTGTTCATGTTAATTTCAAGTCTCCAG
>MSYE01000027.1 GCA_002176905.1 bacterium F11
TGATAATGGGGTAATGTAATGGTGTAAAATAATGGGGTCAAATCCCTACAGCCCAGAGGGTGAGGCGAAACCTGTTGGCTGTAGGGACTTGACCCCTTTCCCTGGGCCGCAAACCTCTACCATTTATCTCGAACAACTTTTAAAAAACTCCCAAATTAAATCATTGGCAATGATTTTATTTGATGTTTTTCCCACTATGGATTCTGGCAGAAGGCTTTTCCCGCCGGGCCATGTGTGTCCCATCCCTTCGATCGTATAAAACACTATTTTTGAGTCATCCCGACAGGGCCCATACGAAATCCCTTTAACCCCATCTTCATCAGATATAATTTGAGGATTTATTGGACAATCAAACATTTTTGACCATTTTTCAATTTGATCATACACAGAGGGTTTTCGTCCGTAATGGCCACCGGCCAGTGTAATTTCGCCCCCTTCCAGCGGATTTTGTCGATCATCTGTGCCCGAAATATATAGGAGAGGAACGGGTCGACTTGGAATGGGTTCCTCTAACCAATCACTACCTGAAACCGCTGCATTGGCCGCCACCATATCAGACAGCACCCGAGCCACACGAAAGGCCATGCCCGCCCCGTTCGAAAAACCAGTAACATAAACTCGTTTTTTATCAATGTTGTATCGTTCGCTAAGATCTTCAATAATTTTACGTACAAATTTCACATCATCAACCCCTCTTTGTATGGCACCGACATTCATTCGGCCTGATCCGTCATTCCAATTTTGAGGATTACGCGAAAAACTGGCCCGTCTATTGGGATGAGAGCGGGTGCCCTCAGGGTAAACCATGAGAAATCCCTCTTCTTCTGATTTCACGTTCCATTTTGTTTCTCTCATTGTTGCCCGTGCGGTCCCTCCCCCTCCGTGAAACATAATGACGACAGGAACTTTCTGTTTTCGTTTATATCTTTTGGGAACATGAACAACATATTTTCGGTCCAATCCATCTACTCTTAAAGAATAATTAAAATTCCTTCGCCCTATCTTCTTGGTTTGTAAAGCATCTGCCTCGACATTAAAAACAACATTCATACCAACGAATAAATGAAATCCGATTAATAAATTACAAATATATTTTTTTGTACTCCACAATTCCCCCTTATCAATTATTTGCCGCCCAACGGACAAGCCTTCCCGGCCCCCCTCCGCGGCTTCGCCGCTCCGTGGGGCCAGTGCAGGCGTTTGTTGGGCCAAGCTCCGTTTCCGAAACAAGGTATCTTTGGTTTCAAAATCAACATCCTCCCACTCCCGATAACTGTCTATCCCGTGATTCCGAGGTTCTTTAATGCTGTGATCGCTTGTTCACGAATGGCTGGTGATGAGTCTTGGCGGAGATCCTTTAATAGATTGATGCGGTCCTGCTTCCGCAGTTCCCATTCCTCCTGTTCTTCTGGGTCGTCGAGCTCCAATTCGTCTTCCGGTATTCCCAAATTTAGAATGGCATTTTGCCGAGTGGTTTCATCCTTGCCGTGACGCGCCTTCCTGATAAGCTGATCAAGTAAGGATTCTTCTTGTGGGTTAAACTCCCGGATCTCGCATCCAAGACGACGCGAGACGTAGGTGATGGCCAACTTTATAACCTCAGCCCTGTCATCTCCAGGAAGCTCATAGTCGAGAAGAACCTGCCCTTCTTTTTCTTGAACAGCACAGCCAGGATCTTCTCCACTAAATAGCTGATTGGCCACTTCCTCCCCAGACTTTGCACCAACGACTACCAAGTAAAACCTGTGATCACCCATGATCGCTTCCCCTTAGCTTAGTATGAATATGATTGGCCCTATCAATTAAGGTCTCCCGATTTCCCTTTTAAATAGTCGGCCCAACGGACAAGCCTCACCGGCGCGAAGCGTCCGGTGCAGGCGCTTGTTATACGGCCTAATATGGAAGTTTATCCTGCACCCCTTTAAGACTTAAGCATACCTAACTACTAAAATGTGGCTGATCTAATAACAGGAGATCAGCGATGAAAAGACGACAATGGGACTCAAAAAAGAAAGCCTTAATCGTGATTCAAGCCCTCAAGGGGAAACCCGTGGCTGAATTATGCAACGAACACCAAATCAGCCAAGCCCAGTATTACCAGTGGCGTGACCAGTTCCTGGCCAA
>MSYE01000028.1 GCA_002176905.1 bacterium F11
TATCATCGACAAACAACGTTGTTTTTTCTTGAGAGGAGGCCAACCGGTCTGATTCATCATATGTCCCGGACCAAGCGACCTGTTCCTCTTCTGCTGGGCGTTCTGAATAGGTTCGTCTCTCAAAATAAGAAAGGAGAAGTCCCTCCTTATTAATAAGGATGCCAGACCGATGAAGGGTTTGGATTTGCCTGTTTTGCAGGCCAGGATAGGTCTTGGATTTGGTTTCGGTGAATTCGGTGACTTCTCCATTGAGTCCAAAGGTTTTGTTGTCGCGCTCAACCGTGGTAAGGACTCCTGGTGCGCCGGAATCAGTGATCTGATCGGTATATCCCAGAACACGGTCCTTTTTCTCAGCGTCGTATCGGATTCCTTGACGGATCACGACGTGTTGGTGGTTTAATCGATCTCCGTTAGCAGCGTATCCAAAAGAACGGGTTGTTTCTCGATACCCCAACAAACGCCCCAAGGCATCAAACTCAGGCTCTGATCGAACGGTTTCGGTGGTTCGGGCTTGAGTGGTGGTAACCTTTTTTTCATCTTTGTATTTTTCCGATAAAGTTCGGTCAACCGAGGTGGCCATTTTCCCAAATGCATCGTAGGTAATGTCACTGACTTCTTTAAAGATGACTTCCTCTGGCTTTCGCGAATCTGTGGCTTTTTCCCGGAAACGAGCGAGTTGCCCCAAATGGTTGTGCGACATGGAAGACCGTATTGAGTTTGTCTCCCAAGAGGGATCGGTTTGTCCCTTTTCTTCAAATTTTTGAACCCGGGTGTGGTCTGCGGCAACATGGTTTTGGCCTGTGAACCGATGGGCTTGCCATTCAATACGTTGAAACCCAGTTCCTTCACTGGTTGTTTTTTCATCAAGGGTATACAGGGCTCGACCCAACGCATCGTACCGGGATGAAATTCGCTCTTTTGTTTCTCTCACAAATAAGGAAATGGATACTTTTTTTTCTTCTGGAAGGACGGTTAAAATCGCTTCTGCTGGGGATTGTTCTCGAATTTGACTTAGAATCGTCTCTTTTTCATTGAAAGTTAAACGGTTCCAATTTTCCGGAAGGGATTGAAAACCCATCTTTTGTTTGCGGGTTTCCTCACGAAAAGAGAGGAGATGTCCGTCTTCGTCTTGACGGATTTGATTGGTAAAAGTGAACTCTTTGTCTCCGTTGGGTTGATGAAACAAATCGGCGGATTGGGTCAGCTGACCCAATCCATCAAAATGAGTGAGAAGGCGATTCATTTTTTTGGGAGTGGTGCCCTGGGCTTGGTCCAGAATCTCATCGGAATAAGATTGGACTCGGCCCTCAGAATCCCTCCCGATGTTACTCCGTGTTAAAGTGACGGTGTGAGCCAATTTGGGATCAGAATTAAGTGGATCCGAAAAAGTTTGTGTGGTTTCAACATATCCATCTCGCGATAACGCAGAGACGGTTTTTTCTTCCCGTGTCCGAATCCACGTTAATTGAAAATCAGTTCCTTCTGAAGTGGAGGTTTTTTTGTATCCGGTTAATTCTCGGTTTTCGAAGGTGGCATTCGAGATGTTTTCTTTTTCTAATAAATAAACCGTTTCTCCTTCTAGAGTTGATCCTGCGGTGAGAATCTGAGTGGTTCCGCCACTCACTTGACCATACCGATCAAAAGTCTGATCATAAACATCCGTTGTGCGAACAAGGGCGGGTTCCTTGCTGTTGGTTCGACGTTCAGAAGAAGCAGTGGTCCGGCCAAAAGAATCATATGCTTTGGCTTCCCATTGTTTCTCAATTATGGTGCCTTGAACGGTCTGGAATTTTTCCTGGAAGCGTTTGAGGAATCCTTTTGTATTAAATTCCCCTTTCCATTCTTTTGACTGTTTTTTCCCCTCTCCATCAGTATCGGTCTCAATAAAACCCGTCAGATTTCCTCTTTGATCGTATTCCCCTTTGGTCCAAACTTTGTTGACCTGTGTTGGGATTGGATGAGAAAGTTGCTCGATTTCGGCAGTGGAAAGTTGATATTCACGGATCAACTCATCCGGTAGGGCAAGAGAGGGTGGTGTCCGACTGGTTGATTCTTCATAATGGATCAATTGTCCCAAGTGGTTGTATTGAGAATTCTGTCTTTCCCGTTTCAATC
>MSYE01000029.1 GCA_002176905.1 bacterium F11
ACAAGCAAACCTTTTTGGTCGTCATTAATGTAGTTTAAGGTCAACTCTTGATGGGTGTCGGCTTCATCAATGTGTTCCACATCGGTGATGGTTTTCGATCGCAAGATCCGGGCTTGATTGAGGATTACTTCGTAATCTTGATCTATGGTTCCCTTGGTGATGTTTCCTTCGGCGTCAATACCATCAATGGTTCCTTCGCCATCGGCATCGAGCAGATGACCTGTGTTGGTGTCATAGGTGTAATTCACAATGACCCGTTGTCCGTTAAAGGATCCGTCCGGACCAATGGAATCAGTTCTGGTGGTGTTGGTGTGCAGACGGGATTGGCCCAAGATGATACGGAAGAGTTGATCGATATCGCCTTCGCTCACACTGCCGTTCCCATCGTCATTCAAGAAAAAGCCTTGTCCCTTACTGGAGAGAAGGAACCCGTTTTTGGCATAGGTGTTTTCAACCGTGATCTCTTGATGATTAAAGGATTCGTTGATGTTTTCTGTGTCGGTTTTGTTAACAGTTTTGGTAACCCGCGCCTGATTGGCTTTTATCTCAAAATCTTGAGTGAGGGTTCCTCTTGTGAAATTGCCAAATTTGTCCAATCCCCAACTGGTACCAGAACCCGTGGCATCGATCAGGCGGCTTGTTTTATCATCATAAACAAAATCCACTCGGTTCTCTTGATGGTTGGAGCCCATGGTGTTTCCATCTTTATCCAAGGGGGTTGAATCAGAAACCGATTCGCTCCACAAGGCCCGTGATTCACCCAAGATGACCACCATCTTTTGTGTGGAGGTGTTCAGGGTTCGATTGTTGGGTCCGTCTGTGCCCACGTCTATTTGAATGGAACGATTGGTGGCTGTTCCCCCAATCAGCTGACCGTATTGGTTGTAAGAATTAACCGTCAGGTTGGGTGTGGTTTGGAGGGTTTCAACGGTGCCGCCATCTCTGTTTTCCGTCAAACTCCACGATCGGGATTCTTTGAGCAAGGCGTTTCCTTTGATCACCTCAAAATCCTGTTCCATGCTGCCCCGGGTCACACTCGTGCGGGTCATCACCCCTGGTTGAGCAAGGGTATCAGCAAATCCCCAATCTTGGTTTTTAAATTCTCCGGATCCTTCTGCCGATAAAACCCGTCCGGTACGTTGATCGTTTCGATAATCCACCCTCACCAGTTGGAGAGCAGCAAAATTCAACTCTACAGGACTCCTAATACCATCCACCTCACCAATGAGAACATCAAATCGACCTTGGCCTTCCTCCAACTTTTCGGCCATTCCCGGCCTTCGCAACTCTTCCCTCAATTGAGAAACATCCGTTAAAAAAGCGGGAATCACATTGTCTTCAATATCGGAAACAGAAACAGGAGCCGATCGCGCCTCCCCTTCCATAAGATTGTAGGTAATCGAAACCGTTTCTGTGTTCTTTGCTCGGGCCTGATCGTTGATGACCTCATATTCAATGTCCGGAATGGCATAGGTGACAGAAAGGAGTTCCCCTTTTTCTGTGTACACTTTGGTCATACTCCCCGTTCCTTCGTTCTCACTTTCGGCGCCGGTCATGCGACCATTCTTGTTGTAACCATAGACCGTGGAGCGAACATCAGTTGTGACAGTCCGTCCGGTAACATCTTCTTCTGAGATGCCATCGAGCCTGGTGGTTTCTGTTGTCACAACGGAACGCGTCAATTTAACTTGACCGTTGATCACCCGGTTGTAACCATTGATCAAACTTCCCTTTGATTCAACAAACTTGGTTCCATCGGAGATAATGTTTCCGGCTTCATCGGTTGAGATCACATATTCTTTTCCTTCAAAGGTTCCGGTTTCCAACGCCCCTACATGGTTTCCAAAATCTCTGTCCTTACGAAACTGATAATTCATGGTGCTATCGTTAATCTGTTCTGAGATTACCTTCACTTCTCCGGAATTATCCAGAAAACCGTAGCGCCGGGTTTCCGAATGGTTCTCTACTTTCTCAAGCCGAGCCCTATCGCCTACCACGCGGAAACTTTGCTTGGCGGTGCTCACTGTGATGTTGTCAAAACCATCGTTAGAAACTGAACGATCAAATCCATGCGCATTTAATAGATGGGCATCCTCTTTGTAGTGGTTCACGGT
>MSYE01000030.1 GCA_002176905.1 bacterium F11
TGGCAATGACGGCTCGACAAAGAGCAAATTGCCTTGGCAAGAATATTGGAGCCGTAATTGTCGTAGGTAATCGAATTGTTTCAACTGGATATAATGGTGTTCCCGAAGGAATGGATAACTGCCGTCATGGTGGGTGTTATACTTGTTTAAATAAATATCAAAAACGTGGATTAAAGATTAAAAAGAACAAAAAAGATAATAGGAAAAATAGCAAAACCGGGAAGAGTTATGATGAATGTATTTGTGTCCATGCAGAGCAAAATGCACTCATGTCAGCCGCCAGGTTTGGAATATCAATAGAAGGCGGAATAATCTATACAACTTATCAGCCATGTTTTACATGTTTAAAACAAAGTCTTCAGGCAAAAATTAAAAAAATATATTTTGAGAAACAGCTTTACAAAAAGGATCATGACAGAAGGCTAATCAAAGCATACGGAATGCTTCAATCAAGTTTGCCAGATAAAATGTGGCAAGTATTGGCCTCCGGAACAATAAAAAGACATGTTACCCCTAAGTTATGATCCTTATAACAATGCACTGCACTGGATTTTGCCACGCCGCTGCGCGTCGTGTCAAAACCAGTGAGCTTTGTCGTTATCTGTCTATCTGAGGTTTTAAGAATGGATTTGATTCCGAAAGTAATGGAAGCAGAGTATAACACTCAAACGAAAAGGTTTAGGCTTAAAAATGCGGTTGTTAAGAAGTCTAAATGGGATTTGCTCTCAGGATCAGTTCCATTATTTGAATTTAATCTAAGTGAGATTCAGAATTTCTATCTTACTTGGATAAATCAATATCAACCGATATATGTTGTAGATATAGGGCGGTGTATAGTTGAAATTGCTTATGACATAAAAAATGAAAAAGAAATATATGCTGCTTTAAAGTCTTCTGGCAAAGAATCAAAAGATAACGTATTTAAGACATTTTTCTTTCCAATGGCTGTTGTTATATTAGCTTTGATCTTGGCCTACTTAATTCTCGTCTACTTAATAAAAAACAAGGGGTTATTTTGGTAGTCAGATAACAATGCGATGAACACATGTAATGCACCCCTTACGTCAAGCGTTTACTAACTGAGTTTTGTGGCTGTCGATTTGTTCTTTCTCAAACATCAAAGGCGTTTTGTTTTTAAGCGTTGAGTGGCGGTAGTCCCGGTTATAGTCAACCTCGGCCCATCGCTCAAAGCGCTGGGCGAAGTCAAACGGGCTGCGCCACTCTTTAAGCCAAACCAACTCTTCCTTGATCGTGCGCATCATGCGTTCGGTGTCTGCGTTGCCCTTTGGGTTGTTGTAGCTGGTGAAAGCTTGATCGATTCCCATGGTGCGGCAGGCCTCCATGAACATTCCGGATGTCGGTTGGCATCCATTGTCGCTCATCAGGTGGAGAGATTGCCCCCGAACACCGTCTGGAAACTGTCTGTTCACGGCCATGTTAAGAGCAGCCAACCAATGGACAGCTTTACATTGCATACCGGCGTAGTACCCGACGATCTTCTTGGTGTGCCAGTCGAGGACGATGACGAGGTAGACCCAGCCGAAGCCATCAATCATGACTTTGGTCATGTCGGTGCCCCACCACTGGTTTGGCCGTGTGGCCTTGGGTTTGCTTCTCGTTGGAGTTCGCTTGGCTTTGAGGCGCAGATTCGGCGTCACCAAAAGGTTATTCTGGCGCATGATTCGCAGAACACGTTTCCGGTTTACGTTGAACTGGTCAACGTAAATCAGATGGTTGGAAACACGACGATAACCCCAGAATGGATGATCGACTTTAATGTCACGAATCCGGTCCAAGATGCGGGCGTCTTCTTCCGGGTTTCGCGGTGAACGCCGCCGGGTCATGACCATGCCTCTTCGCTTTTTTTTAACTCCATGGTGAGTTCACCCACCATGTTTTTGAGGCGATCAATTTCTTTCTGTTGACGTTGTTCTTTCTGGGTGTTTTGGGCGGTATCGAAGGCTTTGGGCGCATTGGCCAGGAACTGGTCACGCCACTGGTAATACTGGGCTTGGCTGATTTGGTGTTCGTTGCATAATTCAGCCACGGGTTTCCCCTTGAGGGCTTGAATCACGATTAAGGCTTTCTTTTTTGAGTCCC
>MSYE01000031.1 GCA_002176905.1 bacterium F11
GTTGTAGATGAGGCCAATGGTGTGACGTTAATAATGAAAGATGGAAAGCAAGTTCACCATTTGACTTATAAAGTTCGAAACACATGGAAACAATTTTTGGAGCTGCAGCTCCCCGAAGGAGCGCAAGTGTGGAGTGCCTTCGTCGAAGGCCAACGTGTGAAACCCTCCAAAAATGCCGATGGGAATGTCTTGGTTCCTCTTAATAGGTCGAAGACAGAGGGGCGAGATTTAAAAAGTTTTGATGTAGAAGTGATGTACTATGTTGGAAACCAAAAACTTTCTCCTGTGGGCCATTCCAACCTTATGTTTCCTGTCCCGGATCTTGTTGTCAGCCAAATGCTCTGGTCGGTATATCTTCCTGTGGATTATGACTATCTCTATTTTGGCGGCACAGTTGACAAGGAAAGACAGGCTTCCGGCTTAAAGCCCCTGGCAACGGTTTTCAAAGGCAATCAGCAGGTGTTGGGAAACCTGGTAAATGAAGTTTCGGATGAAATGTACAATACCAGAGAACCTTTATCCGACGATGTTCGCAGGAAGAGAGAGTCAAAGGTGAGAAGATCCAAATTGTGGGGGAAAAGAGGAAGGTTTGATAAGTCTCAAGGCATCAGCGATGACACCTATGCCAGGCAAGTAGAGAGAGAGTTTAATTTCTTTAATCAATTGAAACAAGAAGCTGTCCAACAAGGTGGAGCGCGAGATCCGGGCGTGATTCCCATCCGCGTTGCAGTGCCTCCGTCGGGAAAAGTATTTCGTTTCACAAAACAAATTGTTATCGATCAGGATACATTGAATTTAAATGTTGTTTATACACACAAATGGTTGATTCGATTGGTTAAATTGCTGATTTTTGTTTTATTCGTATTTATCCTTATTCGATGTAAAAATATATTTCAACGCACGATGGAATGGATTCGTTTAACAATAAAGAAAAATGAAAAGTCACTTCAATGGGCAAGTTCCCCCATGGGATTGGTGATCGTGGCCACCTTGTGCTTAATTCTCTTTTCTTTTGTTTCCCGCCTGCTAACCGTTATTGCATTTCTTACATTGATGGGGGCATTGGTCCGATGGGGATGGATAAAACTAAAAACCAAACGGAGTCAGCCATGAGTTCATTCCTTGAGACATTGGTTGGAAAAGATAAAGAAGATTGGACTCGACTTAATGTTTGGTGTATTCGGGCAGGTTTTGCATTGGCAGGAGGGGTAATGTGGTTTCTATTAACCCTATGTCTTTTGATACTACACCCCACCTTTCCACTTCCTGGGGTCGTTTTTTTCTTTTTTGGGATAATTTATATGTGTTTACTTTTCATTCTGGCTTGGAGTAAACTTCCCATGTCTCTGGCGGTCTCACCCCCACCTGTGCCTAGGGTAGAAGCACCCCTTGAACCTATCTCACCCAAACCGGTTGAATCCAAAAAAAAATCAACCAAGAAATCTTAATTAGGGAATAAGAGAACCACCTACGATAACGTCGGGCTGAGTTTCTTTCTTAAGGAGTCTCTTAATGAGCTTTTTAAATTTCTTTTGATAAGGTTTCAAGGCAGGAGAAAGATAGCGGAACGTAGCAATGGCATTGAGTCGGATCTCGGGATGTGGATCTCGAAGTCCCAATTTGAATAATTGATTGGCTTTTTTTGTTGTGGCATGGGGAAGCGTGGCCATGATGAGTTTCCGTTCAAGAAGTGATCCACCCGTTAGAACCTCCTTTAAAAAGGGCAGAGAAGCCTCTCCCATCCGTCCGAGGGCCACCACTGTTGTTTCACGAAGTTGACTTGATGTGTGCGAAAGGAATGGTTTCAGCTGGACGTGCAAACAAAAATCCTTGTCCCAACGTAATCCCGTATCGAAGGGCCAAATAGGAATCGGCCCGTGATTCTAACCTGGAGCAGATAACTTCTGAACCAACATGTTTGATCATAAGAACAGCTTTGATAAATTCCTCAAGTTTTTCTCTGTCTTTGGACATGTCTTTATAGGTCATCATATTGAGTTTGATGTAATTGGGATGCAGTTCGGGAAGGACCGGGAAAGCATTCCCACTGAGAGCCAAGCTGGCAT
>MSYE01000032.1 GCA_002176905.1 bacterium F11
CTCCGGAGGAAGCCCAGCATTTTATCAATCAGTATTTTGACCGTTATTCTGGCGTTAAAGTTTGGAATGAGAAAACTTTGGAAGAAGTTCGACAAAAAGGATGGGTGGGAACTTTGGCAGGCCGACGACGACCAGTAAGGGACATCAATTCCGAAAATGGGACACTTCGTGGTTTTGCCGAGAGAATTGCCATTAATACACCCATTCAGGGAAGTTCAGCCGATATCATTAAGGCTGCCATGATCCATATCTCACTTTCTTTGTCCAAAAGAAAGAGCAAATGCAAAATGCTGGTTCAAGTCCACGATGAGCTCTTATTTGAGGTTCCCAATGATGAGCTCCAAGAAACAATCTCACTTATTCGCACCGAAATGGAATCAGCCTATAAATTGAAGATACCATTGGTAGTGGATATCAAAATCGGACCCAATTGGAATGATATGGAACCGTTCAAAGGAGAAAAATTGGTATGAGACAATTCCACGGCGCCAACCCCTATGATCGATTGACCCTTTGGGTTAAGCGACTCTTGGTCGCCAATTTTATCCTCTTTCTGATGCAGATGATGTTTCCTGAAATCATAATGACGTATGCGGCGCTTAGGCCCATTAACGTCATTCAAAAATTCTGGATATGGCAACTTTTTACTTATGCCTTTTTGCATGGCAATTTTTTGCATCTCCTCTTTAATATGTTTGCATTGTGGATGTTTGGATCCCATGTGGAACGGGCGCTGGGATCTCCTTTCTTTATAAAATTTTATCTATATTGCGTTTTGGGTGCGGCTCTGACGCAGGGTATTATGGCTCCTTATGCGCCTGTTGTTGGTGCATCCGGCGGAATTTATGGTATCCTCATTGCCTTCGGGTTTCTTTTTCCCGATACAATTATCTACCTCTTTTTCATTTTGCCCCTGCGTGCCATCCAAGCTGTTATCTTTTTTGTGCTTATCACGCTTGTGTCCGCAGTCAGTTCCGGAGGATCTCGAGTGGCCCACTTTGCTCATTTGGGTGGGATGTTGACCGGGTTCTTGCTCTTGAAATTTCCTGTTTGGAAAGAGAATTTTCAATTGTGGCGGGCCAAAAAACGATTTCAAAATCCCAAAGGGAGAAGACGGGTCTCTCAGAAAAAGATGCATGACCTGCAAGAAGAAGTGAATCGCATATTGGATAAAATATCCGCTGAGGGTGTGGAAAGTTTGACCCAAGAAGAGCACCAAGTAATGAAACAGTATGCTCAAAAGAGAAACTAAGGGTCGAAAGGTGAATTTTCCTAACTGGTCTGTGGTTGCGGGATTGACCGGAGGATTGGGGAGCGGGAAATCAACGGTTTTGTCGTTTTTTAAGAATAAAAAGGTTTTTTGTTTGGATGCTGATAAAACCGTTCATGATATCTTAAAGACGAATCGACACGTTTTAAGAAAAATACGAACTGAGTTTGGAAAGGAAGTTTTTAATTCGGATGGATCACTCAATAGGCGTAACCTTGCCAAGATCATTTTTCGAACCACCCGTAAAAGAAAGAAACTGGAAAACCTTCTTCATCCAAAGGTGGAAGCGCAATTTCGATTGAAACTAAAGAAAAGGAAGGGAAAATTGGCCATTTGTGACGTGCCTCTTCTTTTTGAAAAAGGATGGAATTCTTATTTTGATAAGACCATTGTGGTCTGGACTTCGCCAGAGAATTGTGAAAAGCGATTGTTGAAGCGGGGATTTTCGCTCGCTGATATTAGAACCCGAATGAGAGCGCAATGGTCACTTAATAGGAAAGTCAATCAAGCAGATTTTGTTATTGATAACGATGAATCAAAATCAAAAACAAAAAAACAAGTCCATTTATATGGGAAAAAATTATTAACGGAATGAAGTGAGGAGGATGAAAGGAATCACGCGAAGAACAAAAACAACAAGGGACACCGCCGCGAGATGATTCGCGCCATTCCCATCATGAGCGTCGACACACGAATTATGGTCGAAACAATGATAGGAGAAGGAATGAAAATTATTCTCATCATCAGAATCATCATAGGGATCATCGCCGAGATTCATCCCATGGAA
>MSYE01000033.1 GCA_002176905.1 bacterium F11
AAGATACGTTCGCCTTCTTGAAAGAACCATTTTTCTTGAGACGGGGTTTCGTAACCCTCATGAATCCACACTTTCTTGTAATGATCGATCACCTCGTCCATCGCGGGGTATCCCTCTTTCTCCGTTGAAAAAAGAAATTCCAAACCGCTGTGCACACTTTTTCCAAATGAAAAATAGGCCCGGGGCTTTTCTGGAACTTTATCAACATACCGGAATTTCCACTTCTGCGGACATTGTTGATAGAGGCTGATGGAAGAATGGGAAAGGGTTCGTCCTTTATACCAAGAGTCTTCTTTATCCGATTTCTCTTTGGAAAAAGATTCACCAAAGGTTAGCTGACTCATGGGGAAGGATCCCTTGAACCAAAACCAGGGAAAGCAGCGATTTTGTAACTTATCAACTCGGTGTTTCGTTTTTCCCCATGAGAGCTGGAGAGGGTGGTCAAAATTCTTCCGACACCCGGAGCATAATATTCAAAACGTTTTCCAGGGGATCCTTCTATAGATGACTTCACTTTCAAGCAACCCTCAAACTCCCCAGCTGCTACTTTTATCTTCTCTTTTATCCCAACCAATTCGTAAACAAAAAAACGACCCCCCATGGGAGTTCGCCATTTCTGCCCGATTGTCAGCGGCCACTTCAGTATGGTTTTTGATCGAGAATCATTCTCGGAAACATATTCCTTCAACTCCTTATTGCTCTTACGATAAACATACGAGGAGGTTTGAAATTTTTTACTCCCCCCATAAAAAGATCTCTTCAAAATCGCTGCCTCTGAAGGCAAAGTTTTTTTTGTGTTTTTAAGAGACAAACAGCGCGTCACTGTTTTGGCAATCGATCCTTTTGTGTCGGAGTCCCCCTCTTCCCACTCACTCCCAGGAATCAAGGGAAAGTAATCCGGACAATTAATGATTTGAAGAGCGGCGGCCTGCGCCCAAGGTTTGGATTGAGGATATTCCGTTGTCACTTTCTCATAATAAATTTGGGCGGCGAAAAAATCATTCAACCCTTTTTGCGTAACCCATCCAGCTCGGAAAAGAGCTTCTGCTGCTAAGGGATCATTGGGATGATGAGCCACAAATTCCTGATAACGTTTCCACGCTTCAGAGAACCGACCTTCTTTTTCAAGTTTCATTGCTTTATTAAATTGGCTTTGTGGACCACAACCCACAACAAGCACCGCCAAACATAACAGAAATAGCTTTATAAATTTTTGTTTCATTATTAAAAAGGCCCCATTTGTCATGAGTATTCCTAAAGTATCAAAGCCCACATCCATAGCCGAACACGTTCGTCCCGGAACAAAGCCTTGATGAATTTCATCTGACAAAGCATAAAGAAATGCCAGCGTGAAAGACCATATTATTATTTTACGAGCCGGTAAATCAGGCCAAGTTCGTCGAAAAGCCCGGATAAGAAATCCTGTCAAAATGCCAAAGACAACAATATGGGCCAATTTTCTAAGAATCAAATCCCACACGCCCAATCCCGAATTAAGAGAAGGGATGCTGGATAATAAAAAGATCAGAGCAGCCCATACAACAACAAAAAACCAGGAGAAAAATCGTGTTGTCATTTTTTGGTCTTTATCCCCACCACTTCAAATAAAACAAACCGTTCCCATGGGCCAGTTGAAAAGGAAAAAGGAAGACCACCCCAAAGAGAGGCATAAAAACCGGCCGATCCTCGAAAATCCATCACCTTCAATGGATATCGCGTATTGTACTCAAACGTTTTTATCAATTTTAGGTCAACTTTTTCTCTCCACCGGTAAATGGGAGGCATGGTAACAGTCTTGGTGAGAATTCGATCCCCTTTTTCAAACTCGGTTCCTGGAAACCAGGGAATCCAGCCTTCCGAACGGAGGTACGCCATGGTAAAGGAATCACCCATATAATAATGTCCCGCACCGCCAGCATATCCTGCTGATGTGAGCTTGGAACCCACATCTCTGGAGGGATCAGCCTGTTTATAATCAGCATAGGCCAGAAGAGAGGTAAAAAAGAGAGCAAACGCCAAGAGTCCTTTTAAAATGGCCCTCTCATGACCCCGCCATTCCATTTCAATAAACCGAATAGTAAGAAAAACAACAGCCGGAACAACGATCATGTAATACCGTGCTGCAACCCACCCCATGACCACCATCATCATGAGAACAAAACCAAGGATCCATAAAACAAGAAAGAAATCTCTGGGAAATACATATTTTTTCCAAATCATTCCCATATGAATCAAGAAGAGAATGGAACTCGCAAAGAAAAACCCGTATAAAAATCCTTGGAACAATGAAAATCCTCCCAAAGAACTTGAAAAAATAATCATCACCACCGAGACAATGAATCCGCCGAAGAGGATCATCTTTTTTGTTGTTAATTTCCAAATGAAAACAGGGAAAAAGCAAACACCTGAGAGGAAAACAAGAAACACAAAGGGTTTGGCCCATCCAAACAGATGCACCATGCGCTGGGATGCCGCCAATATGTGCGCTTGTCCATATAATTTCATGGTCCACAAATTAAACGCCCCCAGAAAAACCAAGGCCAACACCCAGGGTATTCCAACACGCCAACGGTGACCAATTTTTTTCCAGCGAAGAATGGTCCAAAGTGCGGTTAATGGCAGAACAAAAACCCCAGGATATTTCGTCAGGATTCCCAATCCCATAAAAATGCCACTAATAACAAAAGTTCCAATATGATCTTTCTCAATGGCCTTAATAAAGAAATATAGACCTCCGAAAAAAAAGAAGCTGAGTGTCGAATCAATTAACAAGCTATACGAGGTTAGCCAATGAACAGGCGTGACCAACACCAAGAGGGTGGCCAAAAAAGGATTTTCCGTTAGCCGGCGGGCCAAACCGAACAAGAAAAGAGCCGCAAAACACGAAAGGAGCACACACCCAAGACGAAGAAACCATTCTTTGTTGGATCCCGTTTTCATAAGAATGGCCAAATAATAATGATGCACCAGCGGATTAACCATGCGAACAAGGCCATCTTCCTCCCAACCCCTTGTGTTAATACCAGCATCATCAGCTCGGAAATGATACGGTTGGCCTGGATTATCCTTCAACCATGAACCGATCTGGACAAAATAACTATCATCAACAAAATAGGCTCGATTAAGAAAAGGAAGGGCCAATAAAATAGGAAAAAGAAAAACGATGATTCGTTCTTTAATGTGATGAGACATTTCTATCACACCCTTCATGTTCGAAATTGAAATACAATTTTATCTCCTTCTTTGAACCCAGTTTGCTGCGCAGCGCTCCCTTCCCTAACCGATAACTCAACAAAACCAGCAGAACCACCTATCGCCATCAATTTCCCAATTTCGACGCTTTCATAAGAGGTCACCAATCCACGAATGGCAGGTATTTTTTTATCAAATTCAATCCAAACTTTGGCATTCTCCGCATAGGGAATGACGTCTTTCGTTTTGACATTGCTAATGGCATTGCCAAAACCATCAACGGCGATCACTTCTCCAATCCACTTCGATCCCAATTTTTGAACTGAAGGAAAGGGTATATCAACATAAGAGGAAACAGGCTCTCCTAACAAATTAAGATTTTCCCCCATCAAAACGCGAGCCGCAACGGGAGCCATGATATCCCGGCCATGAAAAGTGTGGCTAATATTGGTCTGAAGATAATTTTTTGAAATATCCAAAACCCGCGTTGGCTTAATCTCATGTAAAACCCATGAAAGAAGACCGTTATCAGGAGCGATAAAAATCCGCTGATTGGCCTCGACCAGAAGAATCGGCCGTGACGTTCCCACCCCAGGATCAACCACACAGAGAAAAAGTGTGCCTTTGGGAAAATTCTGATAACACGTCATGAGTTGATAAGCCGCATAACGGATGTTTTGGGGGGGCACCTCATGCGTAATATCAACCAAATGAAAATCGGAAACCTTGGAGAGGAGAACTCCTTTCATCGCCCCCACGTAGTTATCTCTCAATCCAAAGTCTGTTAACAAAGCAACAACTTTTTTTTCTTCCATTATCATCTCATGCTACCGAATGGCCCAGATTTTCTGTTGCTGACTCATCACGTGAACCCGAGGAATCAACGCCCTTGCAAAACGCACAAATTCTTCCATTTGGTCCTCAGATGGCGGTTCGATCCCACTCGATTGGGGTGTTACCTGTTGCAAAACAAGAAGCGGGGGAGAATCCAATGTCTTCAACAAAGAGAGTGCTTGCTTCAATTCCAATTCCGGTGAGTGTTTTTCAATCACAATTTTGACAAAAATCTTCTCCTTTCCAATTTTTAAGAATTCCCTGTGTTCATTCCAAAAAATCTGACCTGTTGCACTGGGAAGCTTAATATCCATGGCCACCACATCACAATATTCGATCACTTTGGAAAGGGCCTCATAATGAATCCCTGCTGTTTCCAAATAAATGCGCAATTGGTTCCGTTTGAGAAATGGGAATAACCTCTTGAGAAAATCAACCTGAGCCAAGGGTTCCCCTCCTGTTAGGCTGACCGTCCGAATCATCTCATCACAACAAATCTGCAGAATCCGTTCGCATGCTTTTTGACCATCAACAGCCTCGTGGGCTTTGGCCACAAGACTTCCAGGGGTATCACAATACCGACACCGAAGAGGACAACCCGCCAACCGAACAAAAAGCTGACGTTCTCCGGTAAAGGGTCCTTCCCCTTGATGGGTTGGATAGATTTCACTTATATAGGCGGTATTCATATACCAGCTTCCTGAAATCCTTTTTCTCGCAACCGACAAGAATCGCATCGATCGCAAGGTCTGCTTTTCCCAGCATAGCAGGACCATGTTAAATGAAGGGGCACATTCAATGATTGCCCCAATTTCACAATATCGACCTTTGTAAGATTTAACAACGGCGTTAGGATTGATATTTTCGACTTCATTTCAACACCTTGACGGGTTCCTTCTTTGGAAACCCTTTCAAATGCCTTCATGTAACGCGGGCGGCAATCGGGATAACCTGAATAGTCAATGGCATTGGCACCAATGACAATGGCTTCCGATTTCATTTGATCGGCCCAGGAAAGAGCAAAACTTAAAAAAATGGTGTTTCGCGCCGGGACATACGTTGAGGGTATCCGATCGCGCATCTTTCTTGTGGGCCGATTTTTGGGAAGGGCTTTACGTGAATCAGTCAATGAAGATCCTCCCCAAGGGAGAGAAAATCGAACCAGACGGAAAGGAACCTGAGCGGTTCTGGCCAAAAGGCGAGCTTGGTTTATTTCTTTTTTATGTCTTTGACCATAATCAAAAGAAAGGGCAAAACAAGACCATCCCTTTTTCTTGGCCCACCAAAGAGCCACCGCAGAATCCATCCCACCAGAGAGGAGAACAACCGCTTTTCTTTTCTTCATAAGAGAAACCTTAAAGATTGTCTAGGGAGAGGAAACGCGCCGGATAAACAGAACGTCCCAAAAACCGGAGACTGAGTTGTGAAAAATTCTTGGGGCGATCCGTTGTAAAAAAGGTGGGAGACACTCTTGCCCTTGATGGATTTAACAAATTTTTCATCCTCAATAAATTATTTAGAGCGCGTGCGGTTTCGTGCGCCGAATCAATTAACTTTATTTTGGGGCCCACCGCCTTTTGTATGGTCTTCTTGAGCAAAGGATAATGGGTGCATCCCAAAACCAAAGAATCAATGTCCACCTTCCGAAAGAATCTCAAATAATCCAATGCCACCAAATCCGGAATTTTCCCCTGTAGTCTTCCCTCCTCTACAAGCGGTACAAACAAAGGACAAGCTTGTTCCCATACCTGAATCCGCGGATGGTTTTTATTGAGGGCTATTTTATAAGCATGACTGGATACGGTCGCATGTGTTCCAATCACACCAACTTTATTTTTCTTTGTGTTCTCTTTTGCGGCACGCACCCCGGGTTCAATCACTCCCAAAACAGGGATGGGAAATTGCCTTAATGTTGTTAGAGCCACTGCACTAGCAGAGTTACACGCCACCACGATAGCTTTGACTTTCTTTTTTAACAGAAAAAAGGCGATTTGAGAGGCATACCGACGTATGGTTTCTGGTGATTTCGTTCCATACGGAACACGTGCGGTATCCCCGACATAGATCAATTTTTCATATGGAAGAAGATGGGAAATTTCTCTTACAACGGTGAGCCCGCCCAAGCCCGAATCAAATATACCTATGGGTGAATGGGATCTCCGACCCATTACGGTTCCTGTTTTTTCTGTTTTTGTGCGGTGACAGCTTGAAATTTTTGACGTGAACGGCGATCGTACTCCAATACACCTGCCGCCAATCCACGAACAAGCTGGGAACGATACCGAGAGGATCTCAATTTGAGCTCCGTAACCGGATTGGAAAGATACTCCAATTCAACCAATACCCCCGGCATTTGAGCGCCCCGAAGAACATGAAAATTGGCTTCACGAACAGCGGTACTTTTTACCCTTGATTTCTTCTTAACCCCTCGACAAATGTGCGCCGCACATTCAGAAGATTGATTTATAAAGTTATAAACGGCCATTGAAGCCAACAAATCGTACAACTTTGAAGAGGCTTCTCCTTTTCTGGCTTCTAGTTGAACAACGGAATTTTCTTTGCGGGCCACGGCTTCAGCCGCTTCATCGGAGGCTTCCTCAGAGAGGATATAAACTTCGAATCCTTTTGATTTTGAGGAAAAAGATGAATTGCAATGGATGGAAACAAACAAATCCGCTTTGGCATTATTGGCAACCTCGGTCCGGTCACTCAAAGATGTAAAGGAGTCATTGTCTCTAGTCAAAATAACCCGAAGGTTCTTATTCTTTTTGAGTTCTTTTGCCAGAGCAAGACCCACTTTCAAGTTAATGTTCTTTTCAACCGTTCCCCGAACCCCCACGGCTCCGGAATCCTTCCCCCCATGGCCGGGATCAATAACAATCGTTCGAAATTTCCTATCTTTCAATGGTTTATAGACTCTTCGGGTTGACGATTTTTTCGTTCCCGATACCGCTCCATTATCAGAAGGGCTTGATTTGTTCTCGGGTAAAGAAACAACCGACGCCCCTCTCTCTTTGGTAAACACATCGATAATTAATTTTCGATGGGTGGGATCAAATTGAAGATGACTGGTCTTGGCTTTGTGTCCCAATTTCAAAATCAAATCTGCTGATCGGTGCTTTTGGTTTACGCGAACTTCTTTTAGGACCTTATCTCCACGAAAAATTTCTGATCTTGAAAATCGTCCACGAATAAACCGAAGCCAAACACGCTTTTTATTTTGTTCGATGACTTGATACGGCGTTCTCTCTTCCATCTCCACTTTCACACAATACCGATCTCCCAAATTTTCAACAGGTGGCAATTTTAGGGTTACGGGTGAATCTTGTGAAAGAATGCGCTGTTTTTCATTTAATGCCAATTTTGTTTGGGTAAACGATTCAAAGGTCTTTGAAGGAGCAAAACCGACTGGAATGTAAAGCTGCTGGTTTCGATAAATGAGTTTGTACTTTTTGTTGGTTGGGGTTCCGTCGTGATATACGGTGGATCTTTCCCAATTGAAACAGAGTAACCCATCCACGCGACTAAGGCAGGCTTGCTTGGTAATGGATTGCCATCGAAGTTGGGCTCGAGACAATTTTGCCAATCCGCCAATACGAAAATAGTCATGACCTTCGATGGGATAGGCCTTCACCTTTTTCGTGATCCCATTATAAATCCAGTCATAACGAACTGACTTTTTTGACTCTTCAGGTTGAATGGGTTTGCGACCGGCAGAAAAGGCCAGGGAAAAGGAAATGAGAGGTAAAGCCAAAAGAAGGCAAAGCCGATGAGCAAAACCAAACCTTGAATTAAAAGACCTTCTCATGCCTGAAAATATAACAAACTGAGGGAAAACATGATAGGGCCTAGAAACTGAACCCCTTAATCAGATTGGGTTAATGATGTGGCTGGCGCTTTCACCAACTTGATCTTCAAGGACCGGCTCATCAAACCTGCGATAAACAAGAGGACCGCTGTTAAAATAAAGGGAATTCGCAATCCCAAGGCCGCGGCCAAAGCCCCTCCCAATAAAGGGCCCACCGCATTTCCCATAAGTGTAAAAGAAAAGGAAACACCGAGGACACCGGCTTTTCGATCGGTGGGCGTGTGCTTGGCAATCAAGGCCTGAAGAGAGGGTGCAATACCAGCAGAGAAAAATCCCAATAAAAAGCGACTAAAAAAGAGGAAAGAAACACTCTGAGCCATGGCTTGAGGGATAAAGGTCAAGCCTGCCATAAACAGACAAATTGTTAAAACTTTCCTCTGGCTCCAACGGTCTGCCATACGCCCCCAAAAGGGAGCACCCACCATCATGGATAAGGCCGTTGCCGAGACCACCAACCCAGCCAAGGTTCCAATATGAGGATTGGAAGCTTCCGCTAGGAATGTCACAAATAAGGCCAAAATGGGCTGTACCGACATTAGGGACATATTCGAAACAAATTGAAGCCGTGCGGCTGGCCACAGTGTTGAATTTTTAAATAAAAATTCGGCGTTTTTCCAAATAGAAAATGAACGATCCTTTTTTTCTGGTTTGTGTTCTTCACGGACAAAAACCCAAACCAAAAGCGCCCCACAGAGAACAATGCAAGCGCCGATAAAAATGGCCAATCGAATGCCATAAAAGTCCTGAAGAACTCCCCCAAAAAAGGGACCGACGATAAAACCGGCGGTGAGCGCACTCTGAAAAAGTCCAAGGGCAAAGCTTAAGGACCTCTCTGGCGTTTCAGATGCAATTAAAGCAATGGCAGAAGAAACAAATCCACAAAAGCATCCGTGGACCAATCGAAGAACCAAAAGCTGACTGGGCGTTTGTACAAAAGCGGTAGCAAAAAGAACCAAAGAAGCAGCCCCGGTGGCCCGAACAACCATGGGCTTTCGACCAAATCGATCCGCCCACGCACCCCACAAAGGAGCCGACAAACTCAACATCAGAAAACCGGCAGAAAAGAGAACTCCACTCCAGGTTGAAATTTCTGCATCGGATTGAAGGCCCAATTCCTTTAGGTACAAAGGAATAAAGGGAAGAAAGAAGCTCATCCCAATAATTGAAACAAACTGGGCAAACGAGAGCGCCATCAAATTTCTTTTCCAGATCGTTGGCATTATCGACTTCTTCGCATAAATAAAGGAGTGGGTTTCATACCGGGATTATATAGGAAGGAAAGGTCATGACAGTGAAACGAAGGACTAATCCGCTTCTAGTTCTGTGTTCCAATAGACGTTATCAATAAAACGTTGCCATGAACGCTTAATTTTGAAAGGGGGACGAAAAACAACTGCGGCCGAACCAGTCCATTTTGGCTTACTGGGACTGACCAACATCTTCATATGAGCTTCTTTGGGGGTTTTGTCTCCCTTCTTGAGATTACAGGGAATGCAAGAGGTCACCACATTGGTCCAATCTGTCTTTCCGCCACGACACCGAGGAACCACATGATCCAAGTTTAGGGTGCTGGTGCTGTATTTCTTTCCACAATAGGTACAGCGATATTGATAATGCTCATAGATGTTGCGTCTCGTGAACTTGACTTCGGCCTTGGGAAGCCCATTAAAGGTTTTCAGGGCAATAACTTCTGGGATCACAAGTCGAAAGTTTGGGGCATGAATATAACCAGCAGGATTTTTGATAATTTCTTCTGCTAATTCTTTCCAGTTATCAAAGGTGTAGGTATTGTAATCCTCGTCGACAACATGGGCATGATTAAGATAAACGAGACTAATCGCCCGTTTCCAGGAAATCACCTGGATTGCATAAAAGCTCCGATTTAAAACGAGTACATCACTCATTTTAAGGGTTCTCCCTTCAGCTTTCTACGGTATCGTGAGTAATGGGTTCGACCTTCAACCCGCGATCCTTCAACCACTGGATCGCTTTGTTGAGGGCGTCAGTTTCACCTTCAATCTCAAGGACAATTTCCCCAACTTTGTCCGTCACTTTTGCTCGGCGCAAATTAAAAACCACATCAAATTTTTTGGACATTTGATGGATCACGGGCTCTTTGATGAGCTCTTGAGGAAAAATAAGATCGAGGGCTCTCTTTGTCATAAGGTAAGTATGTACCAAAAACAGTCTGATTTCAAGGCTTGATTTTATTGACCGCCAGCAATGGCTGGGATGATGGAAACCTCTGCTCCGTCAGAAACAGGTGTATTTGCACCGTCTTTAAAACGTATATCTTCGCCATCGACGAAAATATTTACAAATCGACGGATTTGGCCAGATTCATCACAAATACGTTCTTTCAAACCAGGATAATTTTTCTCCAGGCTTGCCAACAATTCTTGGATTGTTTTTCCTTCAACCTCAACCACAGGATTATCTTGAGTTAATTTTCTCAAAGGAGCTGGAATTCGAACTTTTACTGCCATAAGGAAAAGGCCTCCATCTTAATTTTTAACTGCCTCTGTTGCGACTTTCGCGGAAGAATCAGTCTGAAGACGTTCATACAACTTCCGAAATTCCTGCAATTGGGCTGGAATAACATGGGGACGGCTCACTTTGCCTTGAACCGCATCCATCGTCTTTAGACCATTACCGGTCACAAAGGCAACGGTCACGTCATCAGAGGCGATGCTACCAGTTTGGACCAGGTGTTTCAAGGAAGCGATGGTCACACCTCCAGCGGTTTCCGAAAAGATACCTTCGGTGCTCGCCAAAAGTTTAATGCCTTCCACAATTTCTTCGTCACTGACCAAAACACCCTTACCCCCTGTTTTTTGAACAATCTTTGCGGCATAGACCCCATCCGCGGGATTCCCAATCGCAAGAGATTTGGCAATGGTTTTGGGCCGAACAGGCTTGATGATATCTGTGTTTTCAAGAACAGCCTGGGAAATGGGTCCACACCCTTGCGCCTGGGCACAATTTAATATGGTCTTATGTTTGGAGATAAGGCCCAAATCTTCAAATTCTTTAAATCCTTTGTAAATTTTGGTGAGGAGTGATCCAGACGCAGCAGGAACCACCACCTGATCCGGGGCTTTCCATCCAAGTTGTTCGGCCACTTCATAACCCAAGGTCTTTGAGCCTTCTGCATAATAAGGACGAATGTTCACATTGACGAAAGCCCATTTGTAGGTATCCGCTACCTCTGCACACAAACGATTGACCTCATCGTAATTGCCTTCAATCGCCACAATAATGGGATTGTATACACCCGCTCCAATAATTTTTCCCTCTTCCAAATCGGCCGGGATAAATACAAATCGCCTCAAATTGGATGAGGCACCATAGGCCGAGACCGCTCCAGCCAGATTACCGGTCGAAGCACAGGCCACGGTTTCAAATCCCAACTCTTTGGCCCGCGTCAAAGCCACGCTGACAACCCGGTCTTTGAAGGAGAATGTTGGATTGACGGTGTCATTCTTAATGTAAAGGTTTTTCAAGCCAAGAATCCGACCCAAGTTCTTTGCATGAACAAGAGGTGTAAAGCCCTCCTGAAGAGAAATAATATTTTTGGATTCAACTGGGAGGAGATCCCAATACCGCCACAAGGAAAGGGGACCTGCTTCGATTTTTTTTCGAGTTACATTCTTTGCAAGAAGATCGTAATTGTAGTCTGCTTCGAGCGGGCCAAAACAAAATTCACAAACATGAAGGGCTTTGGCCTCATAAAGCCTTTCACACTCTTTACATTTGAGACCTTTAATTTTTTTGGGTTGAGCCATCATTTTTCTTCCTTTCTCCTCGAAAATGAACGAGAGGCTATTAAAAAAAATCCCTGGAGAAGATGTTTTCACCAGGGATATCACATCTCCTCTTATCGTGTTTCAACATTTTATTGAAACAGGCTTTGGCACGTATCTCGAGTTTTTCGAACCGTTGCCGTGGCGTCTTTGGGCCTTCACCCTCGACCACTCTTGATAAGGGATGAAGCTTTCGCTTCAAGTTACCGTATTTTATCACATTTCATCCAAATTTTACCCTTTAAAAAAAGCCCCCTGTCACCCTTTTTCAAGCTCCAATCTCAGGCCGTATTGGGAAATAAATAGATTATTCGACGGTAACGCTTTTGGCAAGGTTGCGAGGTTGGTCGACGTCGCAGCCCCTTAGAACCGCGATTTGGTAAGCGAGGATTTGGAGGGGGATCACGTTGATCAAGGGAGTGAGTTCTTCTGGAACAACGGGGACATAAATCACGTGGGCCGCCTTGGCAGAAGCCGCTTTGTCTCCTTTTGAGGCCACGGCAATGACATCGGCTCCGCGACTTCGGGCTTCTTCTATATTGGATAACATTTTTTCATAAACCGCTGAATGGGTGGTAATGGCCACAACCGGCATTTGTCCATCAATCAAGGCAATGGGCCCGTGTTTCATCTCACCAGCGGGATACCCTTCAGCATGAATGTAGGAAATTTCTTTGAGTTTAAGAGCACCTTCAAGGGCAATAGGATAATTTAGGTTTCGACCGAGAAAAAGGAAATGGCCTCTCTTGTGATATTTCTTGGCAATTTTCTCCACTTCAGATTCACACTTTAAAGTTTGGGTAATCCATTGAGAAAGATGAGCCAGGTTCTGCCCCATCATCTTTAACTGTTTATAACTTAGACTCTTCCGAAGACGGGCCAGATTCAGGGTGATCATATGAAAAGCCACCAATTGACCCATAAAGGCTTTGGTGGAAGCCACCCCAATCTCCGGGCCACAATGGGTGAGAATCGATCCATCGGCATCCCGTGTGAGGGTGGATCCCACCACATTGGCAATCGATAGAACTCGAATTCCTTTTTTCTTTGCAAGACGAACGGCAGCCAGGGTATCAGCGGTTTCACCGGATTGGGACACCGCGATAACCAAGCTTTTCTTCTCCAACAAGGGATCCCGATATCGAAACTCAGAAGCAATATCCACCTGACAGGGAATCCCCGTATATTTTTCGATGAGAAAAGCACCAATCAGACACGCATGCCATGACGTACCACAAGCGATCAAATGGATGCGCGACAATTCCTTTGCCTGTTGGTCCGTTAATTTGGCCTCATTGAGACGGACCATGCCTGTATTCAAATTGAGTCGTCCCAAAAGGGTATCTTCAACAATGCGGGATTGCTCATGAATTTCTTTTAACATGAAATGCTTGTATCCGGATTTCTCGGCCTGGATGGGATCCCAGAGGATTTTCGTCTGAGGTCGCTTTGCGGGTTTGCCTTTTTCATCGAGAATCACCACTTTGTTCTCATCCAAAATGGCCAAATCTCCTTCCTCAAGAAAGATGACCTCGCGCGTATGAGACAAAACAGCGGGCACATCAGATGCCAAAAAGTTTTCCTTCTTTCCCACCCCAACAATGAGGGGACAATCCCGACGCGCTCCGATAATAAGATCGGGTATAGAAGTACAAATAATTCCCAATGCGTATGTTCCCTTAATATCCTTTAACGCTTTCTGAATGGCCTCGACAAACATCTTTTTTGGATTTTTGGGATTCTTCTTTATGAGGGGATGAAAATACGAACCAATAAGATGCGCCACAACTTCCGTATCGGTTTCAGAGGCAAAAACAAAACCCTTCTTTTGAAGACGTTCTTTTAAAGAAAGATAATTTTCAATGATGCCGTTGTGAACAACAATAATTCTTTGACTGGCATCGGTATGAGGATGGGCGTTAATCTCAGAAGGAGCCCCATGGGTCGCCCAGCGGGTATGCCCCAAACCTATACGGCCATGAATATGTTTCTGTTGGATGAGGCGTTCCAACTCACTTAGTTTTCCGACGGAACGGCGAAGCTCAATTTGACCGCCATCCATAACAGCCAATCCTGCCGAGTCGTAGCCACGGTATTCAAGCTTTTTAAGTCCATCCAAAAGGACATTGGAGGCTCTTTGTTTTCCGATATATCCTAAGATTCCACACATACGTTTTGTTTCATCCTCTCTTTCATTTCATTTACTGCTGAAGCCAAACCTGTTTCAAGTGCTCTCGCAATAACGGCAAAACCAATATTAAATTCATAAAAAGGGAAAGCCTGAACCAGTGGCCCCACATTATCATAATCCAGACCATGACCGGCATTGACGATGAGACCTTTTTCATGGGCCAACTTGGCCGAGGAGACGATCTTTTTCAATTCGTGTTCAAATGAGGAGCGCTGGGCCAATGCCGACCCGGTACATTTCTCTTCACAATTGGTGCTCCTCTTTGATGAGCGAGCATAAGGCCCGGTGTGAATCTCAATGGCATCAGCCCCAATTTCCTTTGCCATTACAATCATCTGCGCATCAGGATCAATAAAAACAGATACCTTAATTCCAGCTTGGTGCAATTGCTGAATTGCCTGCTGAAACTCCAAGGGATGAACAGAAAGGTTGAGCCCCCCTTCTGTGGTAAGTTCTTGCCTTTTCTCTGGAACCAAACAACACCAATGAGGCTTCTTTTCACATGCAATCTGAACCATCTCCGAGGTTATCGCCATTTCAAGATTTAAAGGAACCGTTATTGTATTTTTCAAACGGACAATATCCTCATCTTGAATATGACGACGATCTTCCCTCAGGTGAGCAGTGATTCCATCCGCACCCGCCTGAACCGCCACCGCCGCCAAGGAAACAGGATCTGGGAATCCCTCGCGCCGCGCCTGACGGAGTGTAGCAATGTGGTCGATATTGATACCAAGTCTTATCATCGTGGTTGTCATCAAGGAGTGATCTTAATTAATCGTTGATTCTATCTCTGTAACCAATTCAGACGCATACTGATCAATGATTTTTTTGGTGGGGCCTTCAATCATAATCCGCAAAAGAGGCTCTGTTCCGGAGTATCTCACCAAAATGCGTCCCTTTTGGCCCAAGGAGTTCCTAATGTCATCAATCTTCGATTGAACACCATTCATTTCAGGAATGGGTTTTCTTTCTTTTACCAAAACATTGACCAAGGTTTGAGGAAATTTTCTCATCCACCCCACAATATGTGAGAAGGGGGTTCTGGCCCTGGCAACAATGGCCAGAACATGGAGGGCGGTGAGAAGGCCATCCCCTGATGGCAGGTAAGATCCCAAAATAATATGTCCAGATTGTTCTCCCCCCAAAACAGCCCTGTTCTTTCTCATGGCTTCTGAAACATAGCGATCTCCAACTGGTGTCTCGACAATGCGGACCCCCAAACGAACAAGGGCCATTCTTAATCCCAAATTGGACATGACTGTAATGACAACCTTGTTGTTTTTAAGACGCTTTTCAGATTTCAAATGCTTGGCCAATAAACCAATAATGAAATCGCCATCAATCACTTGACCTTTTTCGTCAGTGAAAATAACCCGATCTCCGTCCCCGTCAAAAGCAACTCCCACATGGCATCTTTTTTTTCGAACCAGTTGACCGAGACGATCTGTTTGCTGAGAGCCACATCGGACATTGATATTTTTCCCCGTGGGCTTGTCTCCCATCACAAAAACCGATGCGCCGAGGAACCGCAAAATTTGAGGGGCAACAGAATAATTTGCTCCGTTTGAACAATCCAATCCAATTCTCAATTTGGATAAATCCAACTTATGGGGTAAGGTTTTGATGAGAAAAGACTCATAATCTTCAACCAACTGAGGAGAAGGGATCAACCTCCCTTTCTCAACACCCTTTGGTTTTTTCAACGTCTTGGTGAGATGTGATTCAATAGCCTCTTCCCAAACATCAGGCCATTTTCTCCCTTGCCGAGTAAAAAACTTAATACCATTAAACTCAGGTGGATTATGAGAGGCCGATATAACCACGCCGGATTGGAATTGATGGGCTTGAACGAGGTAGGCCACAGAAGGTGTGCACAAAACTCCCACATCAAAAACATCCACTCCGGTATCACGTAACCCATCGGTCAACATGCGACCGAGAGAGGATCCCGATTCCCGGGTATCACGCACCAAAAGAACCCGTATGGGTCCATCTTTATAATGATCTCGTAACACCATGCCCGCTGACAAACCGATCCGATATACTTCCTTTGGTGTTAGCGGATATTGACCAGAAAGGCCTCGAATGCCGTCTGTTCCAAACAATCGTTTCATCTTCTCACCTGGTAAAAAGATTCGTTAAGGAGAATCTCCCCGGTTCAATCAAGCGAACATAGAACCAAAGCAAAAATGCCAAAATAAAGGCAAGAATTTTTAATCCGAAATTTTCAATTTTCCAAAATCGTTTCATTTTTTAAGCACCCTCCTCCGCTCTCGGGCCTTCGGCGACATTGGCATTAAAAAGGTTAACGAGTTGTTGCCGAAGTTCATCGGGATCCACTTGGGTATTAATTTTCCCATCAACGGAAACAGAGATATTCCCCGTTTCTTCCGACACACAAATGGACCATGCATCTGAAACTTCACTGATTCCCACGGCAGCACGATGTCGAGTCCCGAGTAGTTTTGAAAGGGACAAATCCGAAGACAAAGGCAGGATACATCCGGCCGCAGCAAGCTGATTCCCGCGAACAATGACCGCCCCATCATGAAGATCAGAGGGCGGTTGAAACAAGGTAAGGAGCAACTCACGACTTAGTTCTCCGTTGATAAGAGTTCCCGATTCCACATAATTTCGAAGACCAGTATCCCTTTCAATAACGATCAACATTCCCATCTGCCGACGAGAACCTTCCTTAACGGCTCCAATCAATTCATTAACAGCCTGCATCTCTGAGGTGGCCACAAATCGACCTGCGGTTCGGGCTCCCAAACGTGCCAATGCAGAACGGATTTCCGGCTGAAACAAAACCGCAATCACAATGACACCTGCAATCCAGAATTTCTGAAGCAACCAGCTCAAGGAAGGGAAACCAAGGATTTGCGCCAAGAGTGTTAAGACGGCAACAACGACAATTCCAAAAATAATCTGAACCGCGCGGGTTCCCTTGATCAACAAAAGCAGGTGATAAAAAAGAAACCCCACAAACAAAATGTCAAAAATATTGACGAGATAACGATTCCAGATGAGACCAATATATTCCACGAGGTTGGTTTTCCCCTTAAGAGACGTCTATATGACTTTTTATACAAGAAAAACCGTGTTTCGCCAAGACTTCTTAAGAGGCAGATGTGGGAGAAGGCCCGGGGATTCCGGTCAATTGGCTGACCTCTTCTCCTGATAAGATTTCTTTTTCAAACAGAGCATTTGCCAAACAATCCAGCTTGTCTCGGTTTTTCTCAAGAAGGTTTTTGACTTTTGCCATAGCCGAGGTTAGGATCTTTTTTACTTCATTATCAATAACCTGAGCGGTACTCTCAGAAAATCCCTTTTCATGGCCAATATCACGGCCGAGAAATACCTCAGATTCAGGCTTTCGATAGGTAACTGGTCCCACCTCATCTGACATTCCAAATTCTGTTACCATTCTATTGGCCAAACTGGTGGCTTTGTTTAAATCATCATTGGCTCCTGTTGTGATCTCATTGAAGACAACCATTTCGGCCACCCGTCCCCCCAACAACACATGAATTCGGTTATGGAGTTCGGTACGAGACGTTAGGTAGCGGTCTTCTGTTGGAAGTTGGAGCGTGTAACCCAAAGCTTGGCCTCGTGGAATCAATGAAACCTTATGAACCGGATCGGAATCAGGAGTTAATTTGGCCACAAGGGTATGTCCACTTTCATGGAAGGCCACAACCTTTCTCTCTTTTTCTGACATCACGCGTGATTTTCGCTCAGGTCCCGCCATCACACGATCAATAGCAGACTCCAGGGTCGCCATATCCACCCCTTCTTTTCCATCGCGCGCTGCCAAAAGAGCCGCTTCATTAATCACATTGGCCAGATCCGCTCCCACAAAACCGGGGGTTCGCCTGGCGATCACAACCAAATCCACATCGGTTCCCAATTTGACTTTTTGAGCATGGACCTTCAAAATTTCTTCTCGACCCTTTAGATCAGGAGGAGGAACCATGATGTGTCGATCAAATCGACCTGGCCGCAACAAAGCAGGATCAAGAACGTCGGGGCGATTGGTGGCACCGATCAGGATCACCCCATCTCGGCTTTCAAAACCATCTAGTTCAACAAGAATTTGATTGAGGGTTTGCTCCCGTTCATCATGTCCTCCCCCAATGCCAGCGAACCGGTGTCGCCCCACAGCGTCAAGCTCATCGACAAAAAGAAGGCAGGGTGCATTCTTCTTTCCTTGTTCAAAGAGATCTCGAACACGGGAAGCTCCTACCCCCACAAACATCTCAACAAATTCAGATCCACTAGATGAAAAGAAGGGAACTCCGGCTTCTCCTGCCACAGCCTTGGCCAAAAGCGTTTTTCCCGTTCCAGGGGCCCCATAGAGAAGAACACCTTTGGGTACTTTTGCCCCCAATTTCTGAAATCGTGAAGGATCTTTTAAAAATTCGATGATTTCCTTAAGTTCTTCTTTGGCTTCGTCTGCTCCCGCCACATCCTTAAAAAGGGTTTTTCCTTTTTTGCTTGATTGATTCTTCGCCTTTGACCGACCAAAGGACATGGCCTGGCGTCCCCCACTTTGCATTTGGCGTATGACAAAGACCCACCAAAGGAAAAAGAACAACCCAATCCACAAGGTATTGGCCAAAATCGACTTCAGCCATCCTCGATCTTGTCCGCCTGAATAGTTGGCCACGCCATATTCCTCAAGCTGATTCACAAGGTCCGGATCATTAATGGGAATGGTTTGAAAGGAAACATTGACGCCGTTGTCATTTCGATAAGTCCCGACGAGGCTGCTGTCTCTGACCTCAACTTGCTGAACCGCCCCAGTTTTCAACAAATTTTTAAATTTTGAGTAGGCAATTTGTTCCTTCGACTTTAAACTCGAGGTTTGAATAAACAAGAGGACCAATAAGAAAATAATGATCCATAAAATAAGAGATCGTCCGTCAAATTTTTTCATCTTGTATTTTCCTTTTCTGTTCGTTTTGAATCCTTTCTATAAAACCAATAGTGATGCGAAGACGGCGCCCCTTTTGATTTGGAGAGACGTTCCACAATCCATCCTCGACGAAGTTGAAAAATCCTTCCATTGGCAGGCGGTGAGATCATCCATCCACGTAGGCGCTCAATTGTCTTAAATGTTAGCAAATCTGAACCCGCCATCTCTCGGAGAACTCTTCTTTGGATGGCCAAAGGATACCGAAGCATTTTTTGGGAGTCCAAAACGTGCCCTGTTCGATACGGGGTAGATACCTTCTTAACAAACGATTTCGTCAGCTGATTCCAGACCTTTTCTTCCTCCTGCAAGATCTGTCCCACATCCATGATTCCATCAACCAAATGAAAACAACGCGATTCCCATAAAGGGATAAGTGTTCGTCTGAACCAGTTTCTCAGAAAATGCTGATTGTCATTTGTTTTATCGACCCTGTAAGAAGCCCTCTTCTCTCCCAAATACCGAGCAATTTCCTTCTTTGAAATATTTAGCAAGGGACGCGCCAAAAAGAGTCTGTGGGCCATTTCTCGGAGAGGAAGCATTCCCCTTAATCCCTGTCCACCTGAACCCCGTGAAAGGTTCATCAAGATGGTTTCCACTTGATCATCACGGTTGTGCCCTGTGAGAATGGCCCCACATTTGTGTTTTTTGGCCATCTGGGTAAGGATCTCATAACGTTTTAACCGTGCTTTTTCTTCTAAGTTCCCTGCATCTTTTGTTCGGATTTTAATTTTTTCTAAATGAACTGGCCAATCCATCTTTTTTGCGAGGGATCTCACAAATTTGGCGTCTTTCTCCGATTCTTTCTTTCGAAGTCCATGATTGACATGTCCCAAATGAATTCGAAATGTGAGTGTCGGTTCGATTTCTTTCAATCCATAAACCAGGGCAACCGAATCAGGCCCCCCGGAACATGCCAGCAAAAGAGATGTTCTTCTTTTGAATACACGTGAATGTTGGGAAAAATATTTCCGTAAGGTCTCAGGAATTGACATAGGATCGCGTTACAATATCACCAATTGAATTAACTTTCCCCTCAGGTAGGATACGTGAACAAATCTCATTGAGACGCTTGATTGAATTGACCAATGCTTCTCTGGGCCAAATAAGTAAAAAGGATAAAGGCCCGTGACGCCTCAATATCCGTAAAGGCAAAAGCTGATGAGTCTGCCTTCATATTGGGAAGGGTGGGATCATAACGGCTCTGTGGCAATTCAGGGAAAAGGAGATAGGGATCTCTGGAATCGGAATGGGTTAAGCTTTGAATGTTTACCTGACGTTCCCCACTTGTCCGGATGAGATCGGCCACATTTGAAAGGATGGGAAGGGCCTCATCGCGTAGCGTCAACAACCCCGGCAGAAACAATTGATCATGAAACAAAGAAATCGATAATCCCCTTTTCGAATCATCAATTTTCACGATATTATCGGTATTCAATGACCGGTTTTTCATCCTCTTAACCAAAGATCTTCTGGCGGCAATGATATCTTTTGCATTGGTTAGGGTTTCTATTCCCCCTGTTCCGCCTTTTGCATTTAACAAAGATTCCCACGTGGCCGCAGGTTTTCGCGTCGCGTCATAATCACCACCTTGGGTTTCCCATTCCAAAATCCGCTGTTCCGAATTGGCAATATATTCGGCTGCTGTGGTGTTGGTCGGATCAATCTTCTGGACACGTTTAAAAAGATCCAACGCGCGAACGTATTGCCGTTCGCTGTAGAGTCGCAAAGCATCTTGCAGCAAGGGTTTGACACGAGGATCCTCGGCCCCACTGGCCTTAGGTAATGGGCCCAAAAGAAAAACATTCAGAAAGAGTAAACCTCCCAAAAACAAAACGGTCTTTTTCATCTTGTCACCGCCACAACAACTTGAGTCACTTCACCTCTTTCTCCCGGGGGCGATACTTGAACCTTAAACTCTTCTGCATGACGAAGCAAATTCCTCTCAAGAAAAGCCCGCCACATTTTGGCCCTTTGTTGCGCCAGTTCCAAATCCCGACCGTAAACTTTCACCGTAAAAGGAGCACCCTCATGCTTCCTTAACGCATTCATTAATTGATCCACCAAAACTTGAAGGGCTGGGGAAAAATCAGATCGTTGTTCGTTGTAAACGCGTTTGTTGCTGAATTCAAACATCAGGTTGTTGTTCTTCAAGTATCGGAGCGCTGGTAACCAAACTGGCTCACCCACAATGTGTTTCGGTGGCGTATCTGGATTTTCCTGGATAATGAGAATCGATGAATAAATCTCATCTGTGCGCAGAAGAAATCTTCCACGTGACATTCCATCCCATTGAATTGGTTCAACAGGGGGTGTGTTGCCTTCGATTTTCTTTAAAAGCTTGTTGTTTTGGTCAATGACAATAAAGGTCCAACGCTCTTGCTCACCAGGCAAAGGTGGTGCCTTGGGTCGCCGATCCACAATGATGGGTTCAGGTGGCGGTGGATAGGTCTGGACAAAATAAGGAGGTTTGGGAAATTGAATCATTGATGGCTTATAAACCTTGGGGCTGCGTACGTTCATCATCGAAATTTGTTTCTCTTCACCCAAATATCCCAACTCCTCTGATAATATCCAATCGGTTTGCCCCAACCGAGAGAACGGAATGACATTCTTTAGTGGCACATCCGCTTCAGGGACCACCCGTTCAATTGTTACCTTATCTCGTGCTTTCCCCTTAATTGTCATATCCAATGGGGCGGAAAATCCCTCCCCCAAAAATGACACCATAATGAAACTGATCATGACCGAACGAATATATTTGTTCATCTTTTCCTAATCCAATGTATAGTTAAATGTAATAAGTCCGACTTCCATACGGTTTGCATCCTCAGAAAGCGGCACAAAGACCCACTTCCTAAGAGCCTTGATTGTTGAATTATCCAGTTTAGGATATCCCGAAGTCCGCCGAACCACAATCAAATTTTTAACATTCCCAAACGGGGTAACTGTAAATTCCAGCACAACAGAAGCCTCAATTCCTTTTTGAAGGGCCCAGGCCGGATATTCCGGAATAACTTTCTTGATAATCTTTCGGTCCTTTAATGGACCCGTAATGGTAAACATCTCTTTTTTCTTACGAACCTTTTTCCGTTTGATAATGGGAACACTTCTCCCCTGACTGCCAACATTCCCTGTGCCAATTCCCGTGCCACCAGGGACGCCACCAAAACTACCAGATGATGATCCAGAATATCGACCGGCGTTTTGCTTGGTTCCAGTCCCCCCCGGAACTCCACCAGGGACCCCTCCGGGCACACCTCCGTCTTGACCTCCACTACCTGATCCGATGCCAATTTTGGTGGGCTCAGCGTGACGGGCAAGCACTTGTTCTTTTAAGGAAAGGCCTGATCCGCTACCCAAACTGGCTACTTGTCCTCCTCCAAACCGTCCCTTATTGGCTTTGGATTGAGGCAATGCAGCCGAAAATTTTTCCTTGGTCCCTTTCTGACCGGTTCTGATGGCAATGGTAGGAACTTGGGGGTCAACCAATCGAACTTTTTCTCCACCTCCAATGGAGGTCAGAGACTCTGTTTGATCGATCTGAAAATTCCCCTTGTTCTTTTTGGCAATATTTCGATTTGTTACGATTCCCATCTTTTTTGCTGAAATCGGGGCCACTCCGGCGCCCAACGATTTCAATTTGATATCTTTGCTTTTACCCAAATTGGCTCCGCTCTTGGCTTGGAAACCTGATTTTGAAACAAGTTTTTTCTTTATCTCTGGTGTTTTTAATTGGGGCTTAAGCTTGATGGCCTGTGGCCCAGCATCCAATTTTTTCGGTGTCTTAACCACTTTCTTTTTGGGCGGCGGAGGCGGTGGTGGCTCTTTTTTCACCAAGGATTTCAACCTCTCCATAAGACTTCTCCCTTTTTTCGCTTTCCGAATGGGAGGAGGTGGAGCCACTCGCTTCTGTGGTAATCGATCAAGAACATCCACCGACATCAAACGCCTTTTTGTTAGATCCACTGACTTCTTTCTCATGTCAATTTTGACCCAAATAAGGGGAGCATGAAGTGCCAATGCCATGACCAAGCACAGGACATCCATCCTTACCGATGTCCCTTGATCAACCCAACTTAATGGAAGCAAGATCGCTGTCATGGTTTAAAGTTTCACCTTTTTTTGTTCCGTCCCAATAGAAATATTTTTTGCTCCTGCTTTTTTCACCCGCGTGATCAATTCCGTTAAACTAATATAAGGAGATTCCCTATCCACCCGCAAAATGACCAAAACATAAGGATCATCGCCCAATTCCTTCCTCAAGAGTGGGATTAATTCTTCTTCCTCAATAATTTCGGTATTAATGGCCATTCGACCATCAGGCGCAAACGTAACAGAAATGTTTCGCTCTTTGGTCTCAATGGTGGAGGCCTTCGGCAACCGAACGGGAAGCTCCGCTGTTTCAAGCAAAGGAGACGTCACCATTAATATAATAAGGAGCACCAAACAAAGGTCAATGACAGGAACGATGTTAACGCCGGCAATGGTGGGTTCGTCCGATAAAATTTGATGAAGTTTCACCTTCGTCTCCCTCCACTTTTCAAAAGGGATACCCGGTCAGCACCACTTTGCTTGGCCAAATCCAAGATATGAACCACGGCTCCCACCTGAATGTTATCGGATGCCGTCACAATAACAGGACGTTCTGGTTCATCGGTCAACTTAATGCCAATTTGCTCAGCAAGAAATTCTTCTGATTCAACCTTCCTATTATTAAGGAACAATCCTCTTTGGGTTATTTTGATCAAAAGGGGATCCAGGATTTTCTTGGATTTTTCTTGTTTGGCCTTTACCTTAGCCAAATTGGGGGTTTGAACACGAACCATAGACGACATCACCATGGGTGAGAGCACCATGAGAATGATCAAAAGAACCAATGACAAATCAGCTAATGGAACAACATTAATCTTATCTGTCTCTTCAAGTTCTTGATTGTCCACTTAATTCTCCTTCACCGACCTTTTTGAGTGGTGAGCAAAATCAATTCTTGTCCAAAAATATCCGAGCTGGACAACGTACCTTTCATCCAGATGTTGAAGATGTTGTAAATGACCGCAGCAACAATGGCCACCCCGATTCCACCCGCTGTCGCATAAAGGGCTTCCGATATACCAGCGGCCACAATACTGGGGCCTCCGGAACCAGAAAGAGCCAAATCTTTAAAAGAGGTCATCACCCCCAAAACCGTTCCAAAAAGACCAATCAGAGGACATATAAAGCTCAGGGTTCCAAATATCCACAACCGTTTTTGGAGGAGCGATTGAAACCGCTGGTGATAAAATAGGACCAAACTTTCTCTCTCATTTCGGGGAAGATGAATCGCATCCAATTGCGCGGTTATTCCCTGAAAAATGAAAGCATTTCTCCGTAGGACTTCTTTCTTGGCATCTGTCACATTTCCATTTTTGACATAAAATCGGATTCGATCCAAAACCCTTCCATTGGCACCCGCAAAGCGAAGGTAATAGATCACCCGCTCAAAGGTCACCGCCACCATGATAATGGACAGCACCAAAAGAATGGGCAAAACAATACTAATCTCCAAGACTTGCATGAATGTTAAGTCGTGCATCGTATCCTCCTTTCGTTAGACCCCATTTAGGGGTTCTGGTTCCAAATTTATTGACTCAAAACCTTTTGTAACTCTTCTAATCTTGTTTTGGCGTTCGCCAAAGCTGTTGAATCTGTTGCGTTTTTAGCGACATCTTTGTAAACAGCCAAAGCCTTATGAACTTTCCCCTGTGAGATATAAAGTTCTGCCAACCGACTTATGGCAGAGATGCGGTACGGGTTGTCTTTTGGTCCCACTCCTAGCAATTTCTCATAGGCTTGAATTTCTTTTTCCATCTGACCTGTCCGAGAATAAATCACACCCAAGGAATACCGCGCTTCTGGGAATTGGGTTGCTGTGAGTGGAATTTTTTCATAGTAAGAAATGGCTTGGGCTGCTTGACCACTTCCCTCTTTCATTTGCGCCAATTGAAGAAGGAGCGAGGTTCGCCGCTCGGGATCTTGGGTCCGCTGCAAAAGAGCTTCATAGGCCCTTGCCGATTGAGAATTCTTTCCCAATTTGGCGTAAGCCATCGGAATGTTTTCAGCCGCGGTATCAGCGAGAGGATCGTCGGGATATTTCTGCACAAAATTTTCAAAAGTAATGGCAGATTCGTCGAAGCGGTTTTGATTAAACAAACAGACACCCAGTCGAAACAGAGAGGTGGATGCCGACCCATCATTGGGGAATTGGGCCAAGAAATTCTTATATGCCGCCCCAGCCACATCATAATATTCCATTAGATACAATGATTCCGCTCGATAAAACGCCGCCTGGGCCGCAAGACTCGAAGCAGGAAAGTCGATCAATATTTTCTCGAAATAAATAAGGGCTGATTCATATTCTTTTTCATTATATTCATTGGCCCCTTTCTCCCAATATAAATCCGCCAAGGCTTGAGACTTCTTTTGGCCTTGGGTCAACTGTTCAAGCTCCTCAAAAGTTTTCCCAACTTTAACATAGGACATCTGGAGAAAGTCTTGGATACTCACAGCTTCTTCCGAATTGGGATAAAGGGCCAAAAACTCTTCGTATTTGGGAATGGCTCTCTTGTAATTCTCAGCATTGTAATAGGCGTGAGCCAACTGTAATCGAGCCTCTTTGATGCGATCGCTATGGGGATGCTTAACGATGAACGTATCAAAAGCTTTCACCGCAGCCGTGGTTTCTCCCAAATCAAACAGGGTCCTTGCTGCCTGAAACCGGGCACTTTCAGTGAGCTCATGTTTGGGATAATTCTTTGCCATGCTATCCCAAACATCGACAGAATCCTTGTAATACTCCAATCGATATAAAGACTGGGCTTCTTGATACATGGCTTGAGGAACGCGCGTGTCTTGTGGAAATTCTTTTTGAAAGGTTTTGTAAAAACCAATGGCCTGCTCGTAATTCTTTTGATTGTAGTTGATGTTGGCCGATTGCAACGTCGCCAGGGCCACCCAATCCCTCCGCTTTTTTTGATTGGCAATAGCGGCAAACTGTTGAAGCGTTTGCAATCCCTCTTCAAGTTGGTTGTCTTGGGCTTTGGCCACAGCCAACCCCAAATAGGCATAGGGTGTTAATGGCTGATCAGGGGCTGCTGTCAGATATTCTTGATACCGCCTTTGGGCAATTTTGTAATTTCCAAGGCTCAATTGCCCTTCCGTGATCCAAAATTCAACATCCGGATGTTGGAAACGAATGTCATCGGGTAGATTGGCCCAATGGTGATAAACATGGGTCACCAGTTCCTGCCAGCGTCGGGCTCGAACATAAGAAAGAGCCATCAAATGAAGGGCCCGAGCCGAATAAGCCGATCCTGGAAATCGATCCACCACGGTTTGATAAGCAGCAAGGGCTTCAGCGGTTTTCCCCTCCTTTTGATTTGAAAATCCCTGAATAAGAAGTATTTTTGGCGTTAGCTCGGGATCATAAAAAACATTCAAACTATCTTCGGCCAGGGTCAAGGAATCTGGGTATTTGTTGAGGGCCGTCAATGCCCACATGAGTTGGTAATTTTCATCGGGAGCCCGATCTCGCGCCCGTCCCCGTTTGCGAACATGAGATACCAATTTTTCAATCTCACCCAACTCCACCCATGACTCACTCACCAAATGTCGAACCCGCTCAGCCAACTCCGGTCTCAAATCATATTTCAACAGGGGACTTAATCGCGTAATGACATCTTTGTAATTCTTCCGTCTCAGATCCGTGCAGGCAAGACGAAATTGAGCTTCATTTTGAAGAGTTCCATTGGGATACTCCTTCAACCAACGTTGATAACTTTGATAGGCAAGTTGAAAGTCCTGTTGTTGGAAATAGGACTCAGCAACCTCAAAAGCACCTCTTTCCGACCACACCGTGCCGGGAAACTTTTGCGTTAATCGTTGAAAAAGCGAAAGGGCTTTTGGCAGGTTGCCAATCCGGCGGTAAGAAATTCCTGCAAAATAGAGGTTGGTGGGATCATCCAAATCTTTTTCAAAAAATCCGAGAGCCCGTTTGTATTGTTCATTTTGAAAAAGCATGATGCCAAGGGGATAAAGGGCTCGTGGATAATTTTTATAATATTTTTTCTCCAAAAGAAGAATATCCAAATGGGCCTGAGCACTTGATCGATTCCCCTGCGCCAACGCCGACATAGCCATTCCAAGGGTAGCCTCTGATGTTAATGAGAGATGACCATCTTGCCGGATTCGGGAGAATTGGTCATAAGCTTCTCCGTATAAAGTCATCTGAAAGTAACACTCAGCCAACCGGTACTGAAAACTCGAGAGTCTGTAACGATCGGCAAGAGGGGCTTCACTCAGAACCAGGTAAATCTGAGCCGCCTCACGATAGTTGCCCGTTTGAAACAACATTTCGGCCACCGCAGCCCGGGCCTCAATGGTGGTCATATGTTCGGGTGGTTGTTGCTCAAGATAGTGGGAAAGTGCGCGGTGAAAGCTTTTTGGGTCGTTAGACCGGTATGAAATCGAATATTTATTGGCTTTTCTTTTGGGTCGAAATCGACCTGCATCGGCGAAGCTGGAACACAAAATAGAACAAAAGCCAGCCAATATCAGAACACAGACAGCTTGGCTGACTTTAATATCAAAAAAGTGCGATGACTTTTTTCTAACAGAGGTCTTATGGTTATTGAGTTTTAACACCGTATGACGAACCAATTTTTAAGTTTGGCATTTCCAAAATGAGTATAACAGAACCCTCCCTATTTTTTCCAGGTGCCGATAAAGATTATTCCGCCATGCAACATTTATGCCCGGATTACCACAAGGGGTAAGCAAACGGCCCCAAATATGTTAAATAGGATATTCGAAACATAGTTCCATGGAAGGGAGTCCCGATTTTACTACATTTTAATTTTGATGGAGAAAGACAATGGCAATTTTGGTTGTAGGCTCAGTAGCACTTGATACGATTCAAACACCCTTTGGTCACATTGAAGAAGGATTGGGAGGATCTGCAACGTATTTTTCCTACACAGCGAGCTTCTTTTCTCCTGTCCGCTTGGTGGCTGTTATTGGTTCGGATTTTCCTGAACAGCACATCAAACTTCTTTCCAAGAAAGGAATATCAACAGAAGGGCTTCAAATCGGCCAAGGAAAAACGTTCCGATGGACCGGGAGTTATGAGGCCGACATGAACATTGCCCAGACCAAAAAGACAGAACTCAATGTATTTGAATCATTCAAGCCCAAAATCCCCACCAGTTACACCTCTACCCCTCATGTTTTTCTGGCCAATATCGATCCTGATCTCCAGATTGAGGTACTCAATCAAGTCAAGAAACCCCGATTTACAGGTTGCGACACAATGAACCTTTGGATTAATACCAAACCCGATTCCATCAACAAACTCCTTAAGAAAGTGGATTTCTTTGTCCTCAATGACGCCGAAGCCCGACAACTGACCGGAGTGACCAATCTCTTTAAGGCAGGTCAAGATTTAATTAAGCGAGGTCCAAAAATTGTTGTTATTAAAAAAGGAGAACATGGGGCCATTCTCTTAACAAAATCTTTTTATTTTGTAGCCCCAGCCTATCCTGTTGAAGATGTATTTGATCCAACGGGTGCAGGAGACAGCTTTGCTGGTGGCTTCTTTGCATCCCTTGTCTCCAATGGAAACTATTGGGATGAAACCATTCTTCGCCAATCTGTAATTTTTGGGCAAGTGATGGCGTCCTTCAACGTGGAATCCTTCAGTCTGGATCGGCTTCAAGCCCTATCCCCCGAGGAAATTATTCAACGGTTTAACCAATTTAAAAAATACACACACTTCGAACCCGCTGACCATACAACAACATTTCGCTTGGTCACGACGGGAAGTCATTGAAAATTGACAATTGACCATTGACGATTGACCATTAAGGAAGTTTATTTATGAAAAAATTATTAATAGAAAAATTCCTTAATCGTCAATGGTCAATCGTCAATGGTCAATAATTTTTATTAAGGAGGAAATTATGCCTAAGCTCGTCTTGGTCCGTCACGGACAATCGCAATGGAACCTGGAAAACAGATTTACCGGGTGGGTGGATGTAGATATCACCCCTCTCGGAGAGGAAGAAGCCAAAAAAGCAGGAGAACAAATTAAGGAGATCAAATTTGATATCGCCTACACCTCTGTTCTCAAAAGAGCGATTCGAACATTGGATATTATGTTGAATATCATCGGTCAAACCGATATTCCGATTGAGAAAGATCAAGCCCTAAATGAGCGTCATTATGGAGATCTTCAGGGTTTGAATAAGGCAGAAACAGCCAAGAAATTTGGGGACAAGCAAGTCCATATTTGGCGACGCAGTTATGATGTGGCTCCTCCCAACGGGGAAAGTCTCAAAGACACCGCTGCCCGCACCCTCCCTTACTTCTCTAACAAGATTGTTCCTGATGTGAAGGCGGGGAAAAATGTCCTGGTTTCAGCGCATGGAAACAGTTTACGGTCCATCGTAATGGAGCTGGATCAGCTCACCAAAGAAGAAGTTCTCCAACTTAATCTTGCCACAGGTGTACCAGTGATCTATGAACTAAATCAAGAAGGGAAATTCGTCAAGCAAGAAACTGCCAAAACCTCATAATTGGGGGGCTCATTCTTTTGTTACCGCCTGGATTTGAAGTGGGTGGGCTTATTTTATGGCTTTTATTGATTTTACGTTCTTCCTATCGTAGCGAAGTGGGCCCATTCCAGGGAGCTCGATGGTGTATTCCTTCTTTGTAATAGCCTGTAAAATTCCGTTCACGCTGCGACCTGTTTTTAATACCAATGTAACGTGGGAACCAATCATTTTGGAGACCTTGGGAGTTGATCTTGCTTTTCTTTTTCGAACGGTTCGGGCCTTCTTCTTAATATTCTTCTCGATTTTTTTCTTCCTTTTTTTGGTTGTTTTCTTTTCACCTTTTCTCTGGGGTTTTCTTTTAACTTGGGACTCCTCTTCATTTTTCTTATTATCTACCGAATTCAATGCTGTTAGTGGGGAGACTCTCTCATCCTGCTTAAGTTGGAACGGGTTGGCTGGTTGCATCTGATCCGGTGGTAGGGTTGGTCCGAATTGGACACCAGGAGCAATATCGGGAACCAGATCCATTTCTTTTTTGGTTTCCTTTTCGCCTGAACGAAAAAGTCCGGTTAGAGATTTGACTTCTTCTTTGGCTCCTTCGGTCTTGCCTTGAAACCATTTATGAAAGGAAGGGGAACCGCTGAGGTAGTAACCTACCCCACCCAAAATACCAACAATAACAACATGTCCAACAGTTATTCTCACAGTATTACTCTTTTAGAAATTGGTTTTAAAATCAAGTGGTTTTTTAATATTTTAAAGATATGAACATCCTTGGACTCTCCGCCTTTTACCATGATAGTGCGGCCTGCTTGATGCAGGATGGGAAAATCGTTGCTGCTGCTCAAGAAGAACGGTTTACCCGCATCAAACACGATCGCAGCTTCCCCGTCAACGCCCTGGCGTTTTGCCTGAAAAAAGGTCGTATCCAAATTTCGCAGCTGGACTATGTGGCCTATTATGATAAACCCCTCCTCACTTTTGATCGTCTTCTGGAAACCTATTTTGCCTTTGCTCCGAGCGGATTCCAATCCTTTTACAAAGCCTTGCCTCTTTGGCTGAATCAAAAACTTCACATTCCACGAGAAATCGATAAAGGGCTCAGCAACAAATATGAGGGTCCAATTCTTTTCACCCGCCATCACCAATCACACGCAGCTTCCGCTTTTTATCCTTCTCCTTTTGAAGAAGCCGCCATCTTAACCATTGATGGAGTTGGGGAATGGAGCACCACAACCATGGGTTATGGTCAAGGGAACAAGATGCACTTACTTAAGGAAATTCAATTCCCCCACTCCATTGGTCTTCTTTATAGTGCCTTTACATATTACACCGGCTTTAAAGTGAATTCCGGCGAATACAAAGTCATGGGATTGGCCCCTTATGGAAAACCGCGTTTCTATGACACGATCATGAAACACCTGATTGATCTGAAAGAAGATGGATCCTTCTTTATGGATATGGCCTACTTCAACTATTGTCAGGGATTAACCATGACCAACAATCGTCTCCATGATCTTTTTGGGGAGCCACCTCGAAGACCGGAGACAAAACTTACCCAATTTCATATGGATGTGGCGGCTTCCGTCCAAAAAGTATGTGAGGAAGTCATGCTGAAACTCGCCCAACATGCCAAAGAACAAACAGGGGCACGGAATCTCACGTTGGCCGGAGGGTGTGCCCTCAATTGCGTGGCCAATGGCTTGATCCACAAAGAGAAAGTTTTTGATGAGATTTTTATTCAACCTGCTGCCGGGGATGCCGGGGGTTCTTTGGGAGCTGCCTATTTTACGTGGTTCGATTATCTCAACAACAAACGAATCCCTGAAAAACCGGATTCACAAAGAGGGAGTTATCTGGGTCCGCGGTATGCCAACCATGAGGTTGAATCCTTTTTAAACAATCTCAAAGCCAAATACATGACTTATTCAGATGATGATCTTGCTGACCGGGTTGCCAAACTAATTGAAGATCAAAAAGTCGTTGGCTTTTTCCATGGAGAGATGGAATTTGGACCACGTGCATTGGGAGCCCGCAGCATCCTCGGGGATGCCAGAAATCCCAACATGCAAACCACCATGAACCTCAAAATCAAATTTCGTGAATCTTTTCGTCCCTTTGCTCCCAGCGTGTTGAAAGAAAAGAGCCAAGACTTCTTTGGTTTTGATGCGGAGAGTCCCTACATGCTCATGGTGGCTCCTGTCAACGAAGAGATTCGAACCAAAAACGGAAATGGTTCAAAGGATCTCTTTGGAATCGACAAACTTAACCAAGTTCGATCAACCGTACCTGCCATTACCCATGTTGATTATTCCGCCAGATTGCAAACGGTATCAGCCGAACGCAACGGCATGTACTACAAAGTGATCAAATCTTTTTATGATCGAACCCAATGTCCCGTGATCATCAATACCAGTTTTAACATCCGCGGCGAACCCATTGTTTGCCATTTGGAGGATGCTTACAAATGTTTCATGTATACCGATATGGATGCGCTTGTTTTGGAAAATTGCGTCCTTTTGAAGGAAGATCAACCTCCGCTGGAAGGAGCGGAGGAATATAAGAAAAAGTTTAAATTGGACTAAAATTTGGAAATTGGAATTTCATTAGATTTTAGAACCTAGTATTCGTATTAGGATTTCAAAACTCTAATTCTAATACTAGGTTCTAAACTCTAATGAAATTTGAAACTCTAAACATTAAAGGGATTTTATGCTCTCAAAAATAAACTGGACCCCCAATAACAAAGACCTTCGCAAGTTTGGCTTGGCCATTCTGATTGGGTTTGCCTTGATCGGAGGGATTGTCTATTGGCGAGGATTCCACCAGGTGGCAATCGGGTTGTGGATTGGAAGTGGAATTGTAGGGGCGTTGGCCATCCTCCTTCCTCCTCTCTCAAAACCGTTTTACTGGATTTGGATGGGGATCGCCTTTGTGATGGGAACGGTTATCTCGTTTCTTATTGTGGCGTTCATTTACTATTTTATTTTCACACCCGTTGGTTTAATAATGAGACTCATCGGGCGAGATGCCCTCAAGTTAAAGAAGAAAAGTTTCCAACATAACACCTATTGGCATTCGCATCCTGCCATGGAAGACAAAAAGATCTACGAAAGACTCTTTTAAAAGGAGACAACATGTCCCGACCAAACTTAGTCAAAGAATTTTGGCACTTCCTCATGCAGAACAAAAAATGGTGGCTTCTGCCAATTATTATCGTGATCCTTCTTCTAGCCGTTTTGGTGTTTTTGGGTGGATCGCCGGCGGCGCCGTTTATTTATACGTTGTTCTGATGTTTAGAAATTAAAGTTTAAAATTTCATTAGGGTTTAGAACCTAGTATTAGTATTAGGATTTCAAAACTCTAATCCTAATGCTAGGTTCTAAATCCTAAAGAAATTCGAAATTCTATACTCCTACTCAAACTCCGGCACAGGAGCCCCATAAAATTCTCTGGGTTCTTTTGGTTCTTCGATTGGAACTTTCTCTTTCTTCAAGACTTCCCTTGTCGCGGCGATAATGTTGGGATCTTCCATTTGTTTCAAAATTGTTCTTAACGCGATATCCAGATCTTCCCTTCTTTTCATGTCGTGAATCAGGAGTTCCTTTCCTTCTGGATCAGAAAATTGAAACATGCGGGATGAGTAGTGCCCCAAGAAAAGGGAGAGATCCCCCATCGGCATATCCACACCCAAATAGGTTAACTGTTTTCCATCCACCTTTTTTTGTCGGGGAACAAACACAATCCGTCCGCCAAAATCTCTCAAGACTTTACGGGTTTGCTGAAGACTGGCCCACTGCCGCATGGCATTGTAGGCAGGATGTCTCCCTTGGTTTTTCTTCAAATATTCTTTCATGGCCTTCTCTATCGCACGAGACAAAATCGGATAGGAATTTTCATGGGTTTCGGTTAGGACATGGGTTTCGGGATCAATAAAGGTGGTTCCTGTTCCTCCCTTTTGACCTTTGGGATTGGCAACACCTTCAATCACATTAAAATAACCCTTTTTGAACATCGAAAGGGTATAGCCCAAAGCCTTGGCGTTCACAATTTCGGTGCTATGGCGGTCCATATCATTGATCCGAATAATGCTTAAGATGTTCCCACCTCTTGTGGCCAAATAACCCAATGCATCCAACTCCATGGATTTGATCGGGCGCCCAGACTCGGTATACATGGTAAAGTCTCCCTGCCGAGCCGCCTGCAAAAAGGCATAGAGATGACCCGCTGCATCAGACGACATCTCATCGGTTAAAAGCTGCACGCTTCCATCTTCTTTTAGGGTTAAGCCATGAACCAATTCCTGATCAACCGTAACAAGATTCTGGGGATGAAATCCGTAAAAACCATAGGTTTCGCTTAAAGCTTTGTGATGTTCCTCAGAAAGGCCTCCTCTTCGACCCATAAAAAACAATATCTTTTGGTTTTGAAGAGCCTTTTGATAAGTCTGATCAGCTTGGGCAAGGTCCAATCGCCCTGCACGAACCTCATCTTGAACAACGCGTCTAAGACCCGCTCGAATCAAGATGGGTTGCTTGGGACCAAGGGGTCCATCACTCAGAAAGGATGCGATCGCAGGATCAATTTCCTTCTTTTTCCTCTCAATCTCGTCAATTTCATTTTGGAGATCCAATTCATGAGACAATTCCTTGGCCACCTCAAGCGGATTAAGAGAAAACATGGGCCCGCGGTTAAAACGAGAACCTTCTCCTGCTTGAAAAAGAACATAAACAACCTCTCCGCGAAGAAGAGCCGCATTGGCTTCCGCTGAGGGCTCTTGGGCCAGATCAATCACATCAGCTTTGGCCACCCCAACAGGAATATTAATGGAACCACCAGGATCAGAAATCGGATTGGCGCCATGGGTTCGAATAAAAATCTCAATGGCATCTTTTTTTCCCTGGGCCAGAAGGGGACTTAACGCCTTTTTCTCATGATCTTCCAAAGAATGTTCCAATTCACTTAATTGAGCCTGTTCAAACTTTTCAAGAGATTTAAAGGCTTCAACACCTTTGTGTTTGGAACGAAATCCTCTCCAGCGGCTTTCTGGAATTGGAGAACTCCATTTCTCATAGGCCACCTTCTTGGTGTTTTTTCCTTTTGATTTTTCTTTAGAGGAAGTTGTTTTGTTCATTACCATAAATATCGTCCAAATTGGAACCGTTGTCCAGGGCTACTTCTTACAATTTTTTTACGGTGAGTTGACAAGAATATGAAATAAATAAAGCCATAATGACCCATTATGGAAAGAAAAAAAGAATACAACTTAGATGAAAGGACGTTTTTGTTTGCTCAAAATGTCAGAAACCTCATAAGCCACATCCAAATCCATCCGTCTTTTCCCGACGATAAAAACCAGGTCATCCGCGCGTCTGGCTCTGTCGGTGCCAATTACATTGAAGCCAATGAGGGTCTCAGCACCCGGGATTTTATCATGCGAATTAAGATCTGCCGAAAGGAAGCCAAGGAGAGCCACTACTGGTTACGTCTGATGAGAAATTGCATTAAGGAGGAGGAAAAACCAAAGGCAGACAAGCTGATTCAAGAGTCTCTGGAATTGGCCAAGATCTTTGGGGCTATTGTTAAGAAATGTGAAGGGAGGTTTTTGGAGGAAAGGAAGATATAAATGTCTTTTTCCTTATAAAATTATTGGAAATTTCTAAATGGAATTTCTTTTGGGTTTTGAGCTTTGTAATTTGTGATTTGAGGTTAAATGACAAAATTCTAAGGAATTTCAAATGACAAATCACAAAGCTCAAAACTCAAAGGAAGAGATAACCCCCGCCCGGCCCTCTCCTCCGGGCAAGGGGTTGAAGACGCTGAGGCAGGCTGCCCAATAGGAGCCAAGAGGGGACCTCAAAACGGTTTTGTTACGCCATAATGGCATCAGCCAACTGCTGGATGATGCCTCTTTCCAAATTTCCTTCTTTAATTTCCGGCATGATGGCCTGAAACGCTTTCATCAAATACCGCAACGCTACGTCCGCCGCAGAATAGTGCGTATTGGCAAATAAACCCAAGGTCATGTGTCCGGCGCTCTTGTATTGAAACGTGGAGGGATCACTTAAGAGGTCTGGACTCTGGGTAAAAGGCGTGGGCGTTTCAGGAATAAACATAAATTGGTTTTTGGGAGGATCGGCGCGTTCAATTCCGTTGGATTGAACCGCCAGTTCAATAATGGCGGACCGATCCGAAAACAACGCCTCCGGAACCGCTTGGATGGCCACATCAACACCGGTCAAGTTCCCCATTTGAACGATCGCTTTCTCTAGTCTTTCATCGAGAGATTCATTTGGAACATCACCCCGATACGCAAAAACAAGCAATCCATTTGGCTTGGTGTCAGAATGTTGTGTCCGCCGGGCATGAAGAGCCCCGTAAATTTGCAACTCATCCAAATTCAACTCCCCATTGGCAAACAGGTGCGCATCCATATCTATAACGTTATCCGAACCGGCAATGGAGCGATCGGAGTTTTCAAATCGAATAAGGACCTCGTCCAATCCGTCCATAAGGGTCGCAATATCGGACTCATCAAGTTGAGGCTGAGCCAAGTCTTCAACAGCCTCTGCCAAATGGGTTTTCTGTGTCGGTAAGCGCTCGGATGAAGAGAAGGAAAACGGAATGGCCCGTTTGATGACCTCAATCAAATGAAAAAGAAGTCCCCCCAAATTGGCCGGGAACGCCAACACACCAACAGAAGCAAACGATTGCGTGACAATCTCATTGAGAGGTCCAACGTGGGGGAACACACGAATCACAAACAAGGCGACCAGCACACTCGCAGCAACAACAGCCAGATCTTTAACAGAAAGAGCATAACTTCGTCGATGAATGATGACCTCTTTATTTTCAAAATTTAATGGATCTTTCTTAGGTTTTAATTCATCAACATGCCTCTTAAACAGTTCCGCTCGGTAGTCAATTTCGGGGATATCCCTTCCGGAATCAAGATCTACTGGTTCAGCAACATTATCATTGGAAAAAGCTACCTTCCCCTTGAAGGTCGGATTCTTTGTCTTAATCATTGGACCTCTGACGTTCAAATCGGTCAGTTCATCGACATTGGGTTTTCCGAAGGCTTCCGCCATCATAGCCAAAGACCATTCTGTCCCATCGTGTCGGGCAAAACGAATTCCGGGAAGAGGTTGATCGGGTGCGTTATCCCGAAGCGTAAAAATGTCATCTCCTTCGGTCACGAGGTCAAACCGGGAGGTGTGTTTATATAACCACTGGTCAGCTGCCCGTCTGACGGGTGTGTGGTGTGACCGAGGTACCCGCACGTAATCAATAAGTTGATAAAGTTCGTGTTTTTCAAGAATGCCCGGATGATGAAGTTGAAGGTAAGCATCAAGGTTCACCAAGGAAGAAGCCAACGTCCCATGGTAAATATATTTCTCGTCATCTTCGTTGTCTCCACGCTTCCGATATTGGATTGTGGGACTAAATATTTTGGCCATCTCTACTTTTATTCGGAAATTGTAATCCGCTGGCGTTTCGTCATCTCCAATCGGATTCTCATCGATGACCTCTTCCTCAAGACTCATTAAAATCTGCCCCAGCAATGCTTCGTTAATAAGGTGCGTTCCCGTCATCAGTTCACTATTGCCTTCTGCTTTCCAACCACCCATCTCAAGAACTTTTTTCTGCCGTTTTTCCTTCTGAACCGGTGCCAAAGAAGGAATGGTGTTATCCCATATCACCTCGCTTGATGCCTCTGTAATTTTTGCCTCAAGAATTTCTCCTTCTTCATCAAGGGGAGAAACCGGAACGGTAACGGATACGATAGGGACTTCTTCTTTAATGGCAAAACCCACAAGATGGGGATCAACGGAATTGTTGAGGTTAAGAGGATCGGACACAACACGGACCGTGCCGCGAAATTCCTCTGGAGTCCGGGGGCTTGCGTCTCCCTCTTTGGCCTTCTCCAAAATTTGAAACAAGACATCATTGGCCAGTTGGCCGTCTCCTGTGCTAACGATTTCGTCCGTCGTAACATTAGAAGGGATGGTGTTCATTCTCTTGGGGTTTACCTGGATATGCAATTCACTTAATACCTGTCTATACGTCTTCTTTGAATAAAGAATTGGTACTTCAAGATTTAATAAATCCTGAAAAACGCCGTCGGATATTTCACTGTCGATGGGTTCATAGAGATATTCCGGGTGTTCCGCTCCTGTTTCGTCTCTTTGGGTATTTTCTTTTTGTTTCCTCAAAATCAAACTAAGGAGTCGTAACTCGGCTAGGGTAGCTGTTAATCTAACGGACTCGTTAACAGGTTGAAAGTTTTCATCAACCATTTTAACAGTGGCTTCAAAAAGGAGGCCATCTTCTTGTACGCGGGCCGGAAGATCGTCCAACTCACTGGCGGGCAAGTCTCTCTTAATCGAGAAAAGGCTCGCAAGTTCCTCTCCCAATCCCAAAACAGAAGGATTTTCAATCACATTTGTTTTTCGGGCAATTTCCAGCAGTTCTTTCTGGGTTTCCTCCGGAGATCCTTCATCTCCCCCTATGTTCCTGACATCCAACTCATAATTTGACACCAAGGGAATTGACTCATATTTTTGACCCGGAGTAAGTGGAGGGACGTTGCCATCATAGAGAGAGACGGAGGGCCGATACCGCGCTCGAATTTCATCTGCCTCTCCTTTTCTGTTTAACCGATCTTGGTTCTGAAGAGCCAAAGCATACGCCACATCGTTTTCTGAAGCTCCGGTTGCTACAAATTGTTTGGCTTCGTCTAATTCCGCACTTTCAATGGCATTTGGAATGGGGTTTTCATTTATCTCATCATCTGCAACCCAGTCAAGCTCATCTGCCTCATCCAAACCGAATTCTTCCGTCGATCCGGTCATTTCCTGAAGGAGCTCACCCAATTGGCTTGCCGCGCTTCCAATATCAGTTGTTGCCATCCTTTTATCCGATGAAACTTTATCTCGCCCACCAACAGCTCTCCCCCACATAAAAGCCATTACGGACCATATAAGCGCCACTAAAATACCAAGGACAAGAGTCACACCGTCATTTAGCTGACCGTTATTTGAATCATGAACGACTTGCTTGATTCGATTAATAACGGGAGCAAAGGCTGAGTCGGGTTCTGGTTTTTGATCCCCCCTATAAACCGATTGTCCGTTTTGGATTGATTCCAATACCGAAGGGTGATGGGCTGCATCATAAGGAAGCGTCGCCGGTGGAGGAACCCTGGTGGCACGGTCCATTAAACCGGTGATGCGGCTTTGGGGACTGAGATCCTGAGCCGGATTGGCCCCCAGACGAGGACTCAAGTTGGGCATGGGTCTTTTAAAATTTGGTTTATGGTCAAGCCTTGCCAACTGAGAATCATCAGGATCAATTGGTTCAATGTCATAGTCCTCATTTAGTTCGATTTCGGTTTCGATTTGGGGGCGGATTACGTTGTAGGCAAGTCCTGCTTTTTGAAATTGGGTTTTGATGCCAGGGGTATGGAATCCACCAGCGATAAAGGCCACAACATATTGATCAGAAGGATATTGTTTCAGAATCTTTCTTAAATTTTGGGTCATGGCCAGGTCTCGGGCTTTGGCCGCGCGGTAATAGAGGTGAGCTCCGTTGACCGCGAGGATTAACTCTTCGGTTGGGAAAGACGGAACGTCAAACCGGTAACCAAGGTCCACGGTTTGTTCGGCAACAAAAGCGCGGATCGCCGCGGTTTGTGCCAAAATCTCTTGGACCTTGGTGTTCTTTTGACGACTCCATTCGCGTGGAATCATCTCAAGAGCAAAAAACTTCTCCTGGCGCTCCACCCATCGCAGATGGGTATAGAGCTCTTTGGCCAAGGAATGTTTGAGAAGTCCCTTGGCAATGGCAATTTCAGCCTGTTCCACTTCATCAAAAAGGTCTTCGGCATCGGTGGCTTCGGCTTCCATAAGATAGTCAACATAAGCATGTAGGAGAGGGGTGGCCTGGGCGGCCTTCTTTAAGAGCCCTATATAATAGGAGGAAGGTGAAATTTCCCCCTCTTTTAAGGCCCGGGCTTCTTGAAGTTGCTTCTCGGCAAAAGCATCGGACTTACCTTTTAATAAATCGGATAGGAGTTCTTCGGTTTGGCCTTCAATTTTTTCAAAATTAATCTTGGATTCCATTTTGGCCACATTCAAAGCCTGAACCAAGCTGGGATAATTTGCGAATTCCTTGGAATTTAAGGATTGCAAATAATGCAGATGCTCGGTTATCCCTAGCGTTCCTTTTTCAACTGCCAACCGATTTTTCTCCAGTTGAGAAACCCGAGAATGGAAGTTATGTTGTTTTAATTTTTCCAACTGTTCCCGGATTTCTTTAACCACTTTTAAGACATTTTTTCGAGACGCAACAGAAACTCTCTCTGCCCGATCATTGATCTCATACAAAGAAGGAGTTTCAATACCCACAATCTTGATGTGGCCAGGATCTTGTTGAATGGCAGCATGTTCTTCCCCAAATAGAAACCCATGACGAAGAAGAGCATCGCTTATGGCGATTTTGATCTCTTTGTTCGGATAGGCTGAGATCGTATCCGAATCAATCTCACCTGATCCCCCTTCAATGGCCACCAGAAGCTTCTTCCCTTCTTTGGCAGCGTAATCATGAAGACGCGCCACAATTGCAGAGGAGTTGGTCTGGGCAGGGATATGGCGATGCACATCTTGAAGATGGTAAATCATTCGCTCTGTTTTTTTAGGTGTATTGACTTCCACAATCTCCCCAATGGAGACAGGAACAGAAAACGCGGTTGTTTTATTGTTGAAGGTTGGATTTGGAAGTATTGAAGTTGAGGAGAGTTGAGAATCCTCTATGGGATTTGAGGATTTCAGATGGAGACTTTTTGCCTTGGAATAAACAGAAGCCTCAGCCAATGGCAATGCCATCGATTGAAAAGCCAAGGCAATAGAAACAATAAGAGCAATCTTTTTCATCATCATTCTCGAGAAGACGATTTGCATACTAAAAATATTACCGATCTGGTCTTAAGATTTCCTTAAGAAGTCGTAAATTTGTTGTAACAATTTGGGGGTCGCTAGCAAGGAGAGGCCTCTATAACTGTTGATTTACAATAATTTTTAAAAAGATGGCGATATTTTTTGTTACTTTAGCGGATTGGGCCCGACAAGGTCGTCATTCCCGCGAAGGCGGGAATCCAGAGCCTGTCCCAGCGGAGGCTGGGATCGTAAACCTTCCTCATAAAATTGATCATTTCTTTACGTTCCCCATGCCCCCATCGTCATTCATTGATTGTAGACTTTCAATCCATCATGAACAAACAACCCTGTGTGTACATCCTGGCCAACAAACGAAATGGGACTCTGTATATTGGCGTCACGTCCGACTTGATAAAACGGATATGGCAACACAGAGAAAATTTAGTTGAAGGCTTCACGAAACGAAACCAAATTCATCATCTTGTTTGGTATGAAGTTCATTCTCTTATGGAACATGCCATCCGAAGGGAAAAACAATTAAAAAAGTGGAACCGGCAATGGAAATTGCGATTAATCGAAGAAAGAAATCCCAATTGGACAGACCTCTATGAAGCCTTGTCTGTCTTATGAGAACCATAGGTTAAGGCCTAGATTCCCGCCTTCGCGGGAATGACGACTTAGGCTGCCTTGGCCGCCGCAAGGAATTGTTTGATCAACAACCCCGTTGTTAGGGCCCGATTCGATAAGGCATTCAGGTAGGAGAGAACCTCTTCCAAAAGGAATTCCTCAGCAGAAAGGAGAGGAGAGGTCTGATCCAGAATACCGGTTGTATCCCATAAAACACGGTCGTTGGATTTAATGACGTTAACTTCTTTGAATTGCTGAATGGATTCCAACTCCGCTAATAGACCCGCATTTACAACGCTTCCCTTGAACGCACCCACGTTAGGATGGACCACTGTCAAAGAGGCGTATTGTCTTTTGAATCGAGATTTCAAACTCATCAAGAATTCATATTGATCCAATTCCTGTGGAACCACAAACAAATGGCCTCCCTTCTCCACATATTTATTCATTAGGTTGATGTCTGTTTCTAATTCTCCTTTATAGGTTCTATCTATTAAGAGCACGTTTCCTTTACGAAGTGAAATGAGAGATTCAAGAGGAGACATCAGAAATACCGGCACAAAAGCCAAAGAAGTCCCTGTTCCTGAAGATCCCAGCCAAAGATCGAGAATCCAAGCAAAGAAAATCAAAGCCCCAGTTGTCACCGTGGCTCTGGCAATGGATCGACCCCATCGCCTGGTGGTACGGGAATCCATCTGTAATTCCCGAACTCCTGTTAAGATTTTTTCTTTAAGTTCTTCTTCCTCTTGTGGGACGTCTTCAAGATAGGCAGCAAATATATCAACCAAGGACTTCCTTTCGTTAACGGCCCGAGCCGCTTTCTCAACACCCAACCAAACAGATTTATCCAACCGTTGGGTTCGGAAGACGAGCATATCCGCCACTTTAAGCCATTCATCAACTCTTCGATAAAATTGTCGTGGCACATAAGGATAAAGAGCCTTAATCCCCGGATTCTCGTAGATTTTTCCAGAGCTCCCATCCATCAAATATTCGGTTGATCTAAACGGAGACAACCCAGGAGGAAAAGGAATTCCCTGATCAAACAACCGATACTGATTCTCCCCTTCACGTCGAATGACCAGGAACATATCCGAATCCGCATTATTGCCTGATATCATTCCCCACCCACGGGGATAATGACCCTCGGTCATATTCAAGTACAAGATTCCCCCTTCCTGGAGATGGCCCATTAATCTCCAAATCGTTTCATGTTGTTGGTTGGTAAGTTTGTAGACGGGATTTATTGTTTGGCCCCCTTGATTGACCCATTGAACATTGCCGCCGAGGGGTCTTTCGGCTCGATGGTCCAAGGGACCAAAATGATGAAGAGACATCACCAAAGATATATGGCTAAATTTTCCATGATCAAAACGGGAACCGGTCACATCGTGATCCCGTTTTGAGGCATCAAACAACTCAACTCCGTCAACGCTGAAAACGGAATCTCGATCATTCTCCCCACTTGTTGTTGCATATCGACTCCTTTGAATTTCACCAGTGATAGGATCATACGAATAGATGGGGAACACATTATCGGTTCCCTCTAATTGTAACTTCGCAGCAAGCTCAGGATGGCTGTGCTCCAATGTTTGTTTGATGATCCGGAATGAAACCCCATCCTCTTTTGGCCCCACACCCACATCCAGCCAACGTATTGAATCAGGATGGGACAAATTACCCATTGTCAAGTTGGGTTTATAATGAGGCAAGTAATCTCGTCGAACACCGTAAGGATTTGAGTAAAGAAGGGAACTTCGCAAAAATGGTGTCATTGTCAAACCTTGAGCCAACCACGTATAGCACCTCAATCCCCAATTCCAAGACCATTTCCCATCCTCGTCTTGGATGATCAATCGAATGAGCTTAAGTCCCTTCTTTCTAAGACCCGTCGCCTCTGATTCAATGGATTCGTAAATGGCCTCTTGATCCAGGAGATTTCTGTTTTGATATTGATTCATCAATGCCAGGGCCAGGGGAGCATACCGATGTGTGCCGGTTGAGTGGAAACTTGTCTTTTTTAATTCCTCAACAATTTGACCTATCATCACTTCCCTTGGATCAGGCAACGCATCATCAAATGATGAAAAGATAATATCCAATATATCTAAAGACATCTCATGACGTTTTGCATCATTTGGTTCACTTAATCCAAAGATAGCGGATATTCCTTCTAATGCTCCCATCTCTGTGATCTTCCTGGATGCTCTATTTTCAAATTCCAATCGCAAGCGAAGGAGATTTTTCTTTCGCCTTTTTATGTCCAAAGCCCCCAACTTGACAGGTTGTCTCAGCTGGGAAAATTGAATGTACGCAAAGAAGAACGTGAAGGGACGCAGGAGATAGGCCAAAAGAGAAGAACGCGGCAAAAGTCGTTCCTTTTCACGATACAAGACCAAGGGAAGGAGAATTCGGCTTAACACTTTATTTCTCATTACTCTCTTCTTTATCATAACTGTTCTCTGATCTGGATCAGTTTCCGCCAACATGCCCCAACCCACAGGCTCTTGATCCCATAACATACGGGCGTTATTCTGTTTGGCCCAACGGTTGATGACTCCCTTTACCCATGGTTCTATAGGAATTGCGTCTTTGATATCTTCTCTTTGTCGGATTCCACTTCCCAATATTCCTATAAAGAGAATTATTGTTACAAAAAGGAAGTCCAAAGCCAGATAGGACAAGGATAAGACTTCGAACCAATAGAGTGAATTTCCATAAGAAGCCTCGAATAAGGCCTGGGGAGTCTGTTGGATAATTTCATACAAAACATAAACAGAAAGACCCAATACAAAAGAGGCGAAGAAATGGTCCCAGACGCTAAAATTCATCATTCGAAACCCAGCGGAACCAGATGGCGACTGAGAATGTGGGGAAACCATTAGCAATTGATCGAGTCTCCCTATATCTAGATTTAGGGGAGGGAAAAGATTCTGAAAATGGGATATGCCTGTTCTCGAAAACCGACTCTTTATAAGTTGACTGAAATAAATAGAAGCCCTTTCCTTAATTTTTGGGGTGAAATCTCTAATAAAGTGAACTCCGAGACTCACTGTAAAAGCAACATAACCAGGACCCGGGAAGAAGAGATAAATTAAACCATACAATGTGGACATGGAAAAACGGGATCTCAGAACACTGGCAAGAGAAACCGAGGAAGAGATTCCAAATTCTCTCAGGATTTCTCCCCAAAGACCTCGCCACTGTTCCGTGTTTCGCCATTTAAGCCAACGAACAAATATGTGCATCATCAAGAAAAGAGCCCCATGGAATCCGAAGAAAAGGACAAGAAGATCCATTGCTGGAAGCATAAGAAGAGCCTCTTTTGGAATCCCAAAAAGGGCCCCTGTAAAAAAGCTTCTTTCCCAAAGAGCCACAAACGACAAATAGAGCGTAAGATTAACAACCCATGGGAGAGAGGATGGCATTTTTTCTGATAATTCAAAGGGCGCCAAGATATCCGTCTCTTCAACCTCTTTCAAGGAAACCCGACGAATATCCTTCCTAATCTTGTTATTGCCTTGGTGTCTTCTAAGAAGGGTTTCAACCAAAGTTTTACCAGCCACAGGTAACGACGATTTACCATAATAAAGTCTTCTATCACGACGTCGCCAATAATCACCATAAAATTTCACACCTGTAGGGATATACGCAAAAATCATCTCTCCGATTTTATCGGGATCTGTATCTTTTCCATGTAATCCCATGACCGCACCAAACGTTTCGTCATAAACCGTGGCCATGGCCCATTGGCGTTTCATGAGTCCATTGGTCATCTCAATTGTTGTTTGACCAAAGTTCAATACGCAGTCGGCTGAAATAAGAACATCGGCAACTTCTTCAGAAATCCAATTCAAGTTAATACCGGATCCTTTGACACCGTGGGATAATATTTTTAAGCGTCCCTGATCTTCATATTGACGCAAATCTTTAAAGTGGTCATCAGCCAAAATACCTCTAAGATCTTGATAAGATGCATCATTCTGAATGGGTTCTTCCCTCGGAATAAACACAAAGCTCAAATTTGGATTCCGCCTCATTTGATCCTGTATCCATGAAGAACGAAAAACAGCCTCTCCATTGTCATCGTAAATGACAGCCAGGGTTATTGGCTGCTCCGCTTTGATAACCCATTCTTCATATCTTTCTGATGCATCAATGGCCATTTTTTTCTTATTGGCCATCTCCCATAACTCTTCAGCCAACCCCTCAACAACATCAGGTGTTAGTCTTTGAATCTCTTTTCTTTTGAGAATATAGTCTCGCAAGGTAAGACGAAGCGTCAAATCCAAACTCAATCTATCCCCATATTTGACTTTGATCATTTTTAACACAGCCAAGGCGGCTTGGTTGAGCCAATCATTCTTTTCTTTATAGGGATTGTAATCTTCCTTAAGGGGATCACCAAACACCAAAAGCTTCACCACTTGGGTCGCAAGATATGTCCGAGAAGGAACCGCCATTGTTTCCATCAACATGCGATCATCGTTGGAAACAGCCATGTTCTCGATGAGATAATAGAGTTCTCTTGCCTTTTCCTTAACCTTATCAACTTGACCATTTACAATAAAACCTTGCTGGGTTAAGAATTTTATTTGACGATCCATTTCATCATCGGTCCATACAATATTATGAATGTATTCCCCATGGGGTGTTTTTGAGAGTTGAAACCGACCTGGAATATAATCTCTTGGAATAAGCTGATCAATTTTTTCTTGAGGAGCCAGTTCAGTTGCTTGGGGGAGCATCCATCGTTGAATGAGATCTGCTTTTTCTTGGGTCGTTCCATTTCGAGCCGAAACCATAAGAGGCTTGAGGTCAGATTGTGATTCCAAACTTGCATCAATTAATTCGAGAGCTTTGTTTAGTTTCTGAATAGGAGTCAATCCCACAAGATCATCTCTTGGATCTGAAGCGACAGAAGAGAGAAAACTTCGTGGTTTTTGAGAACGCCATCTCTGAAAGAGCTCCCAAGCATATTGGACCCCAATAGCAAGAAAAAGGGCTTTATAAGGATGAGAAGCCAAAACAGAGAAAGCAAACCCAAATAAAATAGATCCCATAAATCGAGATAGAAAAAGCCCCTTTAAAAACGTTCGGATAGGTTTTCCGTCATGGGGCGGAAGCTGGACAACAAATTCTTTTTTAAATTCGGCTTTTCTTCCTTCCCATTTGTAGATTTTTCTCCACATAAGCCACCGAATGAACACATGCAGAAACAAGAAAGCCACCACATTAAGACCCAAAAACCACCCCATTCCCTCGAGAAGGGATAACCGCCACAAATATTGCTCTGGGACTCCAAACAATACCCCTGAGAAAACAACTCTCTCCCATACAGACACGAACAGAAAATAAACAAAAGGGCCAATAGTTTGGCCGAACCATTTCTTAAATTTTCCCTGTACATTTAATGGCTCAAGAATATCTCCCGCAGCAGATTGAAATTGATAGGTTTGTTTTGATGTGGGGACTTGGCTTCCTGGAAGTGTTGTTGTTAAGGCTCCTGCCTGGTTGGCCTCTTTAATAGCTTGAGACCACTTCTCATCGCTTTCGGATGGATCTTCCACCATGCTCATTATAAAACGGCCATTGGAAACATCTCCGGCAGCCGTAGGATTGTTCACCTCAACTGCCAGACCTTCCTCATGGAATTCTCTCTCGTCTGCCAAATAAAGGGAATTGCCATTTTCTTCTTTTTTAACAAACACACCTTTTAATCCATACTTCTTTATCAAGGCAGGAGCATCTTCAATTTCCAACAACCCAAGAATATATTCCAGCTCCACATGATTGGGAGCAAGAATATCAGTGGGTGTTTTTCTTGAAATGTTAAGAATTGCCTCCAAATCTTCTTTCTTAATGTCATCTGTATCAGGATTCCTAGGCTGATTTATTTTAAAGTCATACAAGAGTTGGATATCCCTCTTATGGGCCTCCTCTGTTATACGCTTCAGAAGCCATGGCATGTTTTCAAAAGGAATAACACCTCCAATTGTTAGGGTCAACCATTGCATATTGGAAGCCTTATCCATCATCTCAATAACAGCCGCTAAGAACTGGTTCTCCATAAAATCTTGGGTAAGGTTCTCCCCTGAGACCACCATGGGTTTTAAGGACCGGCCATCGACTTGATGGATGATAAAAGGAACCGTATCGAAAGGTTGGCCATCAAGCAGTGTTCCCACTTTCACCAGATTCAGGTTTTGATTGATTAATTTTCTCTCTTGTATTTTGCCAATGGGGCCAATTCCTCCAATTGTGACCAATCCAAAGGGAATTCCTTGGTTGGTTACAAACCGTGAAGAATTGGCAGCCCCCCCACCTGCATCAAAGAATCCTTGATCCAAATAAAGGGATCCGGTGACCGGATCGGTTTTCCATTTAAGATTGACATCCCCAAAGGCAGAAATATTGATGCCCCCAAGTTGAACCTCTTCCCAATTCACCGTTTTGGTTTCGGAAATTGGAGACGATGGGGGCGTGAATGGTTTCTCACGATCAACATCAACAAGAGAAGCTGTGATGTCTCTTGCTATATCCACATTTCTCGGGTTAGATACACCAGCCCTAGAAAATTTCACTAGTTCTTGTTCCAATTCTATTTCGGTTAATCCAAGCGGGGAGTTGGGTTTAAAATGGTGGTTAATAACCTTCTCTACCTGATACAACCGATTTTGTTTCAAAATCCTATCCATATCAGAGTCAGGAATAAGATGAGAAAAGGGAAGGAATCGGAGCAGCGCGCCCCAGGGAACAAAAAGTGTCAGCGTCATTCCAATTGTGGTGAGAGGAAATATCCAAACATTGATACCCCAACTTGGGGGAAGAGATCCTATCACCAAACTGGTTATGGCCATTAGATACACATTCCAAAAAACGGTTACACCGTGGATACGCCACCCATAAGGACCCCTCACCAATCCTCCTCCTCCGAAATTGATCCAAGGTTCCCATTCAAATGGCTCTCCCAAACTCAAATAGGAAAGAACATGCCCCACTTCATGCCAAAGCCAATAGACAAGGCTGGCCGCTCCAGCCCAAACAAGGATCATTGGCGTTTCATAAAATATCGCCACGAATATGGCAGGGATCAAAACAACCAACATCTGAATGGAGAGAAGAGGTGCCAAATCCAAAGTATGGGATTGAACCCCAATTTTTTCGATATCATTGTTTTTTACCTTTCCTCGATAAACCACTCTTCTATGAGATTTGTTCTCCAATACGGCTTCTACTTCACCTTCATCTCGAAGAGAGGAGAGAACAAGAGAAAGTCCACTATTGGGTTCAAATTGATCCAAGATATTTTGTCCCAACCCAGGAGGAGAAACGCGATCCTGCCGTCCTTTATGGAGAATTCCAGTATCAACCGCCAATTCAACACCCAACTCCGGTGTTAATTGCGGAAGCGCCACAAACAATTTCGATCCTTTTAAAAGTCGCTCCAAGGGTGTTTTTTGCTGTGTGAAGAAACTGAGATAGCGGGTTCCCTCCTCTGTATCAACACGGCTGATATGAGGGACAAAAACAACAGACGAAATCCCCGCCTCCTTTAAGAACTCAGTGATGCGTCGGGTATGAAAGCCCCCCGTAACAAGGACGGCGGTATTAACTTTGGAATTATCCAGTTGTTTAAGAAGGTCGTTTGCTATAGCTTGATCACGTGCTTCGGCGTAAAGGTAGAAAGATTCGAAAGACTGAAGAAGTCCGCGATGCGTAGCCCGTAGTCCGTAGTTTGATAAATTGATTTTTTTACTACGGACCACGGACTGCGGACCACGAACTTTCTGGTATTCTCCCCACTCCTCTTTGGTTAATGAAAAATCTAACAGTTTCTCCGTCAAATAGATCTTTCTTGATTCTTGAATTAACTCTCGTTCCGCTGCTGTTTCACTCAAACGCTCGTAATTGGAATTCTCGAGTTCCTGTATTTCACCGAACAAACGATCAGCATCCAAGGTATCAGAGAGGGATACATATTCAATGTAAGAGGTAAGATGCCGGAAATGTGATACTTCTATCTTTTTGCTCAGACACAGTTTCATGAACTCGCTGTAAAAATCAGCATATGATAACCGACCTGCTTTTAATGAGACAAGTTGACCAGAGAATTGCTGAGTTTCATCTGGACTCAAGCGAGAAACCAACTTCTCGATGAGAGAATCTCTTTCCCTTTCAACAGCAGGGAAGTCCATAGAGGACTCCATTTTTAGCGCATCGACAAATCGTTCCACTTCCGTATCTTTCTTAAAAGAAGAAGGGGAATATTGATTCAGATACTCCACCAGACTCATCTTTTTATATCGATAGGCTTGAACGATCGAATCAAACTTTTTTAATCCTGGATTAAGAACAATATTTTTTCTTTTTATCAACTTCTTCTTGGTAACCTGCAGCACAGCCCGAAGAGTCGAACGAGAACCAACAGCTTCCTTGTAGGAATTAATATTGGCTTGATAGAGGGTCTGATCATCAACACCCACAAAAGGAGGGATGGCAGCCGGATGGGATAAACCCGCTAAAATAGCACCAGATATTTTTTTCTCCTTGAATAGATACCGGGCCGCTTTTCTCATGGAGTCAGGATCTTCAAAAGACCGGAATCGATTCAACGGAAGGGGACCAAAAGCTCCCTCAAGCGCCACCAAACCTGTTTTCTCTTCCTTCATAAGAGATTGAATGGTTTTGGAGATATTTAACTGGGCTTCTTTGTTCTGGTGGATATCTTGAATATGAAAAATGACTTTTGGATTCAAAGATAAGGAATCTGTTGGATTAACCACATGCTGAATTCTTCCAAAAGATTGGATTGAACTTAAGAAAAGAGGCGAATTGACAAGAGAAGGTTGAGAACCCCAATTTTTCATGTGCGAGGAAGGCAAAAAAGGAGGCGGGAGATTGGTATATTGGGACGGAAGGGATCTGACCTTAGGAAGAGAAGCTGTTTGAACTCTATTTTTCTTTCTTTCTTCCCAAAAGTTTACCTCCGGCTGATAAGCTCCAATCGTATTGGTAAACAGAATGGAGAAAACCAACCCAAGAGAAAAACATCTTATGGATCCCTTTCTGACGATCAAAAGAAACGCCTCCTCGGTTCAAATACTTACACCCCTCTCTTTGAAGATCAGAAGAAAAACACAATTAGGCTTGGATAGCAATCTGACGTGCTCGTTCGCCTAGTTCGCGAAGAGTGCCAAAGGAAGCATGGAATCCTCGTAGGGATCGGTCCAGAATCATGAACTGAACTTGACTCAAGATTGAGAGAGGGTTCAAATCGGTCAGGCTTAACCGTTGGTAATCAGCCAAGGCCCAAGGGGGAATTCCCAACGTTAACTTTTTACATTCGGCCCTGGATAAAGATCCTCGCAACGTGGCCCGCAGGGCATCCCAATTAAAGGTTTGTATAGCTTCTTCCAAGCTGATATATCCACCTTCTCGTGCCATCAATCGGATCTGTTTGGAACCGGTATCAATGGCATAAACTCCGTTCATAAATTCGGTGGCATCATCCGCTGTGGGATCATAAAAAACATAAAGGGTATGCTCATCACGGATCTCATTTAAGGCTCGTTTAACATGGGCTACACCGGCTTCTGCATTCCCAAGCTCACGGAAAATACCCAGGTTGTTATCTCCGACCACTTCTCCGGCTTTTACACCCAAAACACGCACATAAAATTCCTGCATAAGAAGTTGGGCTTCCTGCCAGGTAATCGTTCCTTCGAGCTCTTCGGCTTTAACCTGGCTCTCAAAGGCTTCATGGATCAGCTGAATATTGGATTGTTGCCGCCGTGCGATGTTTCCTGATACAAATTTCTTGCTGGCTCCCAATTTGGGAACACCATTAAAGAAAGCATCCGGATCATCAATCTCACCGGTTCGAACATAGGTTAACAGAACATCTCTAAGGGAATGAGCGACATTCTCCGCTTCCGTTGTTGTGACCAACGCTTCTTGTTTTTCTTTTTTCTTAATAGCCAACCACCCTTGTATGTGGTTCACCGTATGCTGACCGAAATAAGTCATCGCCGCACCAACAACCGCGAAACCAAGAATCAATAGGGGATGAACGGGTTCACTGAAGAATAAGGTTGGAACCAGAATGAGGGTCACATAAGTGATCATGGTACCCAAATGGAAGGTTTTTGCCACCTTCGAAAGCCCTGTCCGTAATTCGTCCAGGGTTAAGCTGGGATTCAATTTCCTGTTTAAAGCCAGCGAATCCTCTCCGTGATCCAACACAAATCCTTGATCCAAAATGCTCCTGATTGCAATGAGGCTTGTCCCGGCAACTGACAGAGCCAAACCAGAGATGACCAAAAGGGGCACCTGAGGAGAAAGAAGGAATGCAACCGCCCCAACCATTGCACCTAAGAAAGGAGCAATAAGAAAGTACATCATCTCACGAACATAGAAAGCATCCCAAAACAAAAGACCTCTGCTGGAGGCAACAAGGCTAAATTCCTTAATATCCTCA
>MSYE01000034.1 GCA_002176905.1 bacterium F11
GACCACCGAGCTTTTCTGTTCGGCATAGCTCAATGGCCCTCATCACTTTATGGTGAGACGGAGGTAGGCGATGGGTGTGGCGGTAGGCTTCACCGCATTGGTGAAAAATATCCGCCACTTCCCATTTGGGTTTTCTCTTCTCCTCGCCTGCCGTCCGCCCATGGCGGACCAACATGACGGTTTCTTACTTCTACCGTCGTTTTCGCCTCTTTATCAAATCATACGGACTTGGCGTACCACTTAACTTCTGATTCGCTATCCGAAGATATCGCGATGTCGTTACGATCGAACCGTGCCCCATCATCACTTGAATGGTCCGTAAGTCTGTTTCTCCTGCCTCCAGCAAATGCGTCGCATAACAATGCCGAAGCGTATGAATCCCGCCCTCCTTCTTGATCCCTGCTTCTGCTTTCGCCTTCTTGTAGGCTTTCTGGACACTGGTTTCACCTAACGATTCATCCGGCATTCTCCCCTCAAACAACCATCTCTTGGGTCGATCCCTCTTCCAATACTCTCTGAGCTCCTGAAGAAGATTCGTCGATAACTTCACATACCGGTCCTTGTTCCCTTTCCCCTGCTCCACACGGATCATCATCCGAGAACTATCAATATCCGTCACTCTAAGTTGAAGCACTTCCCCTAGCCTTAATCCTCCTGCATAGGCCGTTTTAAAGATCGCCCGATATTTCGGGCTCCGCGTTGCGTTAAACAACCGCTCCACTTCCTCTAGGCTGAGAACCTCCGGCAACTTCTGCTCCCCTCGCCTCGGCGGCATCAGAAAATTCACTCTTGGTCTCTTCAACACCTCTCGATAAAAAAAGATAAGCCCATTGATCTTCTGGTTGATGCTGCTCACCGAAAGTTTCCGCTCGATCATCTCATACCTCAGGTAATCATGGACTTCTTTTTCGTTGATTTTCTCGGGGCTTCTCCGGTAATATAGGGCTAGTCGCTTCACCGCAAACAGGTATGCTTCTTGGGTGCGTTCAGCGAAGTTTCTCAACTGCATCTCGTCAATCATCTTTTGTCTCAATGCTGTCATAACGGCCTCCTGAAGTTATATTCCCCTCGTTGTTGCGCTCAACAACAATGAGGGGTGGAGGTCATTTTATCGAGATTGGTTTTACCTCAGGTAGGGCCCTTCTTCTTTTCTTCAGGTTTGATTTCTCTCAGGTTAGCTTTGCTACCGCGAAGCGGTTTCGTTCGACGAACCAGCTGAGCCGCAAAATAAGTGGCGAAGCCACTTATTTTGTCGGTCTCCAGCACATTGTTATGCCGAAAACCTACGGTACGAAATCTTTATAACAAGAAATGTCAGTAATAGGAATTTCTTCGAGTTTTACCTTATCCCAGTTAACTGCCCATGCTTTTTTAACATCTTTGGTCTCGTATTCTCCTTGTTCGAAGGATGCAAAAGCCACCAAAAAGTTCTGTGGATATTTGGCATTCCATTCTTCCAAATCTACATCTGTTGGTTTACAGAAATCATTAAATTCATCACCCTCTTTAACTCCTGGAAGGCGAATGGCATCTATTACCTTCCATTTGGGTATAGATCTCTCATAATTTAGAAACTTCTTGAACACTATTATAATGTGTCCTTCCTCATTTTCTCCGACGTTGACCCCATATGAATTATCTGTTGGGTTTGAGTAATGAAGAAGTGACCCTAAATAAGGTTTTACGATATCCGGAGGATCACCAACGAATTCATTATTAATTATTCCTGTCAGGTGATGGGTAGTTTTTTCTGCTGACACTGTTAGAGAGTTTGTTGAAACTAGCATGAACAATAAAATAAGATACCATTTCATGATTTCACCTCTTTTCGGCATAACGCATTGGATAACCCGCCGGATGTCAACATTTCGTTGCGAAATCACGACCACTTTTTGAGCCGGCCGGGTTCATCCCCTTGTTAGATTTCCTAGACTAGCATTCCTGGTTTGATAAAATAAACAATTATGAGAGAAAACCTGTACCAAACTGCGAAAGAGTATGTGAGCGTAATTGAAAAGATTGAGAAAACCAGCGATCCCATAA
>MSYE01000035.1 GCA_002176905.1 bacterium F11
TCTCCCACTTTCCTCGTCACCACCGGCACCGGGACGGCCAATGGAGGACACGATAATTTTCCGATGGAATTTTTTACAGCGGGATCTGTTAGGATCAAGGCTACCGCACCAGGGGGGACAACCAGAACAAGCAATTCTTTTACAGTGAACACCTCTTCTGCGAGAAAATTGGTGGTGCTGGGGCCGGGGATGACCTTGGCAGAGGGGACCAACCCCAACTTTACAAGTGGGTTCACCGGTAGTTTTACTCCACAAGAGCCCGATCAGGGTTTTACCATAACGGTTTACCTAACCGACAACCAATTCAACGTGATTACCAACGGAACGGATACGGTCCGGTTATCCACCGCCAATCTTGTCACCATTCCCCAAGCTACCGAAGACCTATTAAACGGATTTGCTCAATTTAATGATATTGAGATTGATAACGCGCGCATCACGCGATCCATCATTGCCACAGACCTCGACAACGCCAATGTGGCAAACGGGATTTTGTCCATAACAACAGCCGGGCCTCCCACCAAAGAGGTCTTTCCTTTTCCCAGTCCTTTTAATCCCAGGCAAGGCAATATCACGTTTCGGTTTCGGGTATCGGCTGCCAAAAGTGTCACGCTTATTGTGACCGACCTCTTTGGGCAAAAGATATGGGAAAAATCGGTTTCGGCTCAGCTTGGTTTTAATGATGTGGATTGGAACGGGAAAAACGAAAAAGGAATTTATGTGGCAGCCGGTGTATATTACGTGCTTATTGAGACAGGGGGATCCATCGAATCCAAGAGGCGATTTGGGGTGGTGAAATGAAAATGAACCGACTCCTTCTTTCAACCGTCTTGATTGTTTCGGTCTCTTTTCCTGTTTGGGCTGCCAAAGATGCCGGGCTTCCCGGAGAATTTCTGAACTTTGGCGTGGGAGCACGTGCCTTGGGTATGGGACGGGCCTACACAGGGGTGGCCGATGATGTTGATGCCATTTATTATAACCCAGCCGGATTGGCGTCTTTTCGGTCCAGTCAGGTCACGTTTCAACATTCCGGGCTTCCCGTCGATGGTGCATATCAGTACATTGGATACGCCACGCCCATTTATTCCTTTGGGAGTCTTGGGTTGGGTGTTATCAATTTGGATTCGGGTGATGTGGCGCGGATTGACTCAAACAATATTGAAATCGGGAGTTTTGATTCCAGAGAGACGGGTTATCTTGTTTCTTATGCTCAGATGTTTAAGGAACGGTTGGCTTTGGGTGGAACGCTGAAAATGGCGGAAAAAAGCGTGGATAATATAAAGGAAAGTGGATTTGGGGCTGACTTGGGAACCCTTCTTGTTGTCAACGAACGGGTCAAATTGGGTGCCATGTTTCGAAATGCGGTGGCACCGAAATACGATTTCAATACAGAGAAAGAGGAATTCCCTGTCATCTTTCGGGCCGGTCCCTCTGTTACCTTTTTGAACAAACATCTTTTGACGTCCTTGGACCTTGAAAAGACCATCGGAACCTCCCAAAGCCTTCGTTGGCATTTCGGATTGGAAGGATATGTCCTCCGAAATGTGTTTCTTCGGGCGGGCGTGGATAAAACAGAAATTACAACCGGCCTTGGCCTTCGGTGGAAGTCTTGGCAATTTGACTATGCTGGCGGATTCCAAGATTTGGGTTTTATTAACCGGTTTGCAATCAAATTTTTCTTTGGGGGTTATAGCGTTGATATCAAAGCCTTCCCTGAGGTGTTCTCTCCCACGGGCCTAAAAAACAAAGTCAATTTCAAGATTCATACCGCCCATCGTAGCCGCATTGTTAACTGGATCATGACCATTCGCAATGCCCGAAACAAAGTGATCCGGAGCTTTCAAGGTTACAAAGCGCCACCCACTCACCTGGAATGGGATGGACGCGATACCAAGGGCCGAATTGTTCCGGCGGGCCAGTATACTTTCCGAATGCGCATCACCGACTCCAAAAACCGTTCGGAAACAACCCCCACACGCAGCATTAGAGTTCTTCCTCCTACTTTGTTTGCGTGTGACGCGACATAAGGAGTAAACTT
>MSYE01000036.1 GCA_002176905.1 bacterium F11
GCGCTGGGTTACTGAGGGTCAAATAAAAATACTCATCTTCTTCACTGTGGCTATCATTTATCAGAGGGACTGCAACCGATTTCGATTGAAAGGCCCCTGGGTCCCAACTTAAATTTCGTGTCACAGGTTGGTAGTCTTCTCCCGCCTTGGCCGTACCATCGATGGTCCTGACTTCAACCGTAATTGAAGATCCTGAAAATGAATGTTTATGAATATCGACGCTAATAGAACCGTGGTGTTCCCATTTTTTAATCTCATCTTCATAAAAACGAGCCCCATCGTCCTGATCATAAATCATCACGGAGAGCCGATCACTATAAAGGGTGGTTCCAACGGGGTCAGTCAACCTTATCTCAAATTGATCAAGGTGATCAGGAATTGTTTCATTTAACAAAGTAATGAGGATGGATTTTTCCCCAGTCTCACCATTCTTCCAAGATAATATTCCTGATGAAGTCAGGTAATCGACTTCGGCTAAAGCCGAACCAGCGTGGGTTTGGTAACGGACGGAGACAGCTCCTTGATGGCCTCTTCGATCAACAGAAATCTCGGCGAATCCGTCTTCTTCTTTAACGACCTCGGCCTGGCGGGAGAATCCGACAGATTGTGTTCCCCGATCAACCAAAGCCCAATAAGCGTGAACCTTGTTTCCAATAATCTCTCGATCATGAATCCGGACCCCGTCCTTTATTCGTCTTTCCATTTCTTCATGAGATATGTTGGGGAAATGAGATTTTAGGAGAGCCGCCACACCGGCCACATGAGGAGAGGCCATGGATGTTCCCGAACGCTTCCCATAACCATTATTCGGCAAAGTTGAATAGATATTTGACCCCGGAGCAGATACATCCACCCAGGGTCCAAAATTGGATCCTCCTTCGAATGGATAAATGGATAAGTTATCCCACGGGTCAGTGGATCCCACGGCGATGACATTATCTAGAGCAGCGGGATATTGAAGATTATCCGAATGTTCATTTCCCGCGGCAGCAATTACGGTAATCCCAGCTTGATGGGCGTCATTGATGACATCTTGGAGAGCTTGGCTAAACTCCGCTCCTCCCCAGCTGTTGTTAATGATGTGAGCACCGTGATCAATGGCGTATTGAATAGAATGAAGGGCATCCGAGATCGATCCCTTGCCTTCTCTGCCCAAAAATTTGATGGCCATCAATTTGACATTCCACGCCACCCCTGTTATTCCAATTCCGTTGTTTCCTACCGCTCCAATGGTTCCTGCCACATGGGTTCCGTGAATAGAGTTATCAATTGGATCACTGTCCCAGTCCTTGGGAAGAAGGCAGTCTCCTTCCGTATTATGATAGTCGCATGTGGAAAAATCATATCCATACACATCATCAGGATATCCATTTTCATCATCATCATTCACCAAATCATTGGTCCATTTACACGGGTTCCCCATCCCATCGATCCCATTGCTTCCACATCCTTCTGAATCTTCATCAATTAAACCGTCTCCATCATCATCAATCCCTTTTTCGCCTGGAAAGCCATCTCCATTTTTGTCTCCTTCGATTTCACTCGAATTCTTCCACATGTTGGCGGCCAGATCTTCGTGGTTATAATCAATTCCGGTATCAACCACGGCCACAATAACGGAGGGATCCCCGGTGGTCACATCCCAAGCACTGGTGGCGTCGATGTCCACTCCTTTGGGATGGGTCCTGTTCCCCGTATTGTGCAGCGACCAAAGAGCGAAAAATTCGGGATCATTCGGAAACGTCGCGAAGGCGCTGATCAAATAATCGGGTTCCACATAGGCCACATCCGGATGCGAGGCAATCTCTTTGATAACCTTATCTCTGTTGTCTTTTGGTGAAAGTTCCACAAAAGCGAGTTGGTCAAAAGCGAACCGATTCCTTTTTCTTATAAAACCTTTCTTCTGCTGATGTGAGGATGAATTTAGGGGGAATCGGGTTTTTCGAGCCCATCGGCCTAGCGCCCGGTTCTTCTTCATTCTTTTTGTGACACCATCTTTAAATTTCACGATGAGATTGTGGG
>MSYE01000037.1 GCA_002176905.1 bacterium F11
AATTAATACAAGACAAGACTTTATTTTTCTTCCAACACGCATCAAAGAATTATTCCAGTTCTAGCAATTTATGTCAGCATTAGCCTTTAGCGGCTTACTTAATTTTATCTCCTGTATAACACTTGCCGTCTTTGTCCTATCTAGAAACCCCGCCAACAAGCTCCATCGAAGTTATTTCCTATTTAACTTGGCAATAGCAATCTATAGTTGTGGGTATTTTTTCTGGCAGACCTCTAATGAAGTTACAAATGCGTTATATTGGTTTAAGATATTGGTTTTTGGGATTATTTTGATAAATTTGACCTACCTTCATTTTGTTTTTACTTTTCTTGATATAGGTAAAAATAAAGCCAAAATACTTGGATTCGTTGCCATTGCCAGCGTTATCTTTATTTTTCTGAATTTCAATGCAAAATTATACACAGGACTGGAACCAAGATTCGACCTGGGCTTCTGGCCCAGGCCAACATTCTTTTTCCATCTTTATCTTTTATTTTGGCATTGGACCTGCTTCTATGGTTTTTATTGGTTATTAAAAAGTCTGAAATCAGAAACAGGAATACGAAAACAACAAATACGATTTGTGGCAATCGCCTGTGGCATTGGATATATAGGAGGTGCTACAAACTGGCCAATGTGGTATGGAATACATTTGACCCCATATCCCAATATTGCGATTTCGATTTATATTGCCATGATCGGATACTCTATCGTCAGGTTTAGGCTAATGGATTTAAATTTAATAATACGCTGGAGTATTGCTTATGGGGCAGCCTTTCTTGCGATCTTTCTAATATATTTGGTTGGTTTTTTTGCTATTGAGAACATATTGTCAGACTATTTCAATATTGGGATTGGTCTTCCCATATTATTGGGGATAGGATGTGCTGTCGTTATTTTTGAACCAACGCGTCGTAAAGTATCCAAATTGGTAGATCGTTTCATATTCAAGAGCCCTGATTTTGAGATTATTCTTAATGGAATTGAAAAGGATTTGAATCTATTGGATTCCATTGAACAGGCTGCAAGCAGACTAATTAATCATTTGAAAAAAATATGGAATCTTGAACATGCGGGCATAGCCCTTTGGAGCAACTCAACATCAAATTATCAATTATTTCCTGCGGTTGAGTTTCGGAAGGAGATAATAACTCAGCTTGATGAGTTTATAACTCAGACAGACTACCTCGTTAAAACACTTGAATGGGAAAGACGTCTTTTTCGATATGGAATTGTAGTTGATGAAGAATTGATTGATTTAACAAATCGTGCTTCCCCAGGAGAAAAAACAACTTTTGCTAAGATTAGAAGATCAATGAGATGGCTTGGTGCTGCTGCTTGTGTTCCCTTAATGTTAAATGATCACTTGGTCGGTTTCTTAATATTAGGAAATAAACATGAAAATCGGATATACAGTGAAGAAGACAAGAAATTTCTCTCCCATGTTTCTCAAATCGTCTCATCATCTATTTCAGATTTAATACCCAATTTATCAGCCCCAAACAATAACTGGTCTGACGAATCCCGCATCAGCGATAGCTTCAGTTCGAGTTCCTAACTTATCTATCTCCAACCAGCTGTATATCTTCTATTGTAGGTCAGAAAGGGGCAATCCTTCACCCAGCATCTCTTCAACGATTTTAACACAATCGACAGGGGGTTCAGTTAGGGGGGTCCACCATTGGAGGTTGGTGCTGGAATAATTATAGGGGAGGGTGTGTCGTTTTCCTGTTGGGAGGTGCCAGACGTGATATTCGTATGGACCTGCATAATTGGTGACCATTTGGGCCCCAACCCATTGGCCGTCTGGAGACCAGAAAGGGAAGTACTCAAATTGACGCGTCTTGGCCACCTGGGTAAAGGTTGTGGTCTCTATATCGAAAATCCATAGATTATCATCAGGTCGCGTTCCCAGAATTCTATTCTCATTTGGAGAAAGCATGAGTCGCACAAATCCGGGTGGAATATCAACCACCTTTTCCATCTCCTTTTGGCCCAAGCCAATTTT
>MSYE01000038.1 GCA_002176905.1 bacterium F11
CCACAGGGGAGGATTATTTGGGTGTTCCCAGTGTTTCCCCGGATGGGGGCCAATTGACAAGTTTTTCCGTGCAAGATGGCAAAAAGGACAGACTTTTTGTCACCCCCTGGGAAAAAAGAACAGCCGAATTGGGAGAAAGAACACTTTTTCTAGAAGAGGAACAAAGGTTACCCCAATCAACAGCATCTGTCGATAAAATTGGAAGCCCACTGATTTATCAACCAGACGGAAAAGGGCTTATGTTTAGGGGAAAAGTTGATGGCGTCAATCAGCTCATCCTCATTCAAGCACCCGAACCCAAGACAAGATCGCCTCAACCAAGATGGCGGCCTTCCTCCAGTCCGCAACCGATTCCAGAGGATTTAAGCCAGGCCGAGGTGTTGACCTTTAACCAAGTTCCGGGTTTGCCGGTTGAAGGTAGAAAGGCAACAGGACTCAGGATTGATTGGAAGAACGCCGGTCCCATGGTGGTCACCCATGGCGGACAACACGCCATTGTGGATGTGACCGGAGCCGATATGAGAGGAGTGGGATCAGGCAACAATCCCCAATACATTGTGTTGGATCGACTTGAAAATGGAGGATGGGGAAATGAACGTGTATTGAAAATCAATGGCCAGCCACTGGGAGATGTTTGGGCATTATGGGGTTCCCCTTCTGTAACACCAGACAATCAACTGTTGATACCGCAAAAAAACAAATTCGCTCAGGATAACGAGAGAAAGGACTTTGATGTTATTTTGGCCACGTGGAATCCTCTTGAAGCTGAAATAACGGAGTCTGTACTGAAACCCAGAGAATTGAAATTACAGGACGACCCTCTCAGTTATTCAATTGAACTTCGTGATACACCACAAACCATGGAATTTGAGGGGACAAATTCGTCCTTGAATAGAATGTTGATGTGGGAAAAAACTGAAAGAGGTATTTTTCTAACTCTTAATACATTCGATCCCGATACGGGAAAGGTTTGGAATTCGAAAGATGTCTTTCAACAAGGGCAAGAAATTGAGGGTGGGTTGAAAGAGGAAAATTGGATCCTTTGGGGGACTCCTCGAGTCTTATCGAATGGGCAACTTCTCATCTCTGTTCACCAGGATGGAAAATATCAGCTTTATACCTCGGTTGGCTGGGATCCCAAAAAACCGGAGCTAAAAAACGTCAAGAGAATCGGAGGCGACGGCGATTCCGTTCATTTGGATGGGGACGCTACCCCCCTTACCTTAGAAATGGAAAGACGAGGAATCCCTATGCCCGGCCCCGAAAACGAAATCTACGTCGGCGTCAACATGCAAGCCAACGGCCAATCAGAACCCACCAACCAAATGGTCAAGATCCAAACACCAAAGGATGATCCGGAGATTCCCGCCTGGCATGCTGGGATGGTTCAAACTCGTGATGAGATACCTGGCCTTCCTGCTGGTACCTATCCAATTAATTCGCAAGCTTTAGAATTACAGGGAGAAAAACACATCATTGGTAATCCGCATCCTCCGATTGTGTTTCCTGATGGCCATCACGGCCTTCTACTGGAAAAATCTGACGATAACGAACAAGAACGCCTTTTGTTTTACAAAGACATTCGAATCGATCGTTTTGCGTCGGCCGTTCGACCCAGATTTAGTAGTACGCCCGTTGAGGAAGTTTGGAGGAAAATGAAACAACCGACATTTGTTCCTGGGATTGGAGACGCTGAGGAAGGCATATTTTTTATGTCAGAAGAAGGAGGAATAAAATTCGCTCAAATTCAAAAAGACACTGGAGAGGTTTACTGGGATAAGTTTCTTTTATACGGAAGCAATCCCATTTCAAATAAACTCGAATTGGATGATACGCCATTTCTTATGTCTGATGACCAGAGAATATTTAAAATCATTTTTATTATTGAGGGGGAAGTCTATAAAGCAGATTATAAAGAAAAGGAGCATAAGATCGTAACGAATGAAGATAAGATGGTGCAAAGG
>MSYE01000039.1 GCA_002176905.1 bacterium F11
GTTTTTGAGCATCCATGTTGCGGTCACATTTTTGATCGGGGCATTGTGCTCTGGGGCTGCAGGTTTATTTGGGATGGAGGCTGCAACGCAGTCCTCTTCTCGAACTTGTCATGCGGCCATGAAAGGGGGTGCTCCCGAAGCACTGCTGGTGGCGTTTAATGGAGGGTCTGTGATGGGACTCACCGTGGCCTCCCTCGGAATTGTTGGCGTTGGATTTTTGTATTGGATTTTTCGAAAACCAGAAATTATCAATGGCTTTGCCATGGGGGCATCTTCTATTGCGCTTTTTGCACGTGTGGGAGGGGGAATCTACACCAAAGCCGCGGATGTGGGCGCGGACATTGTGGGAAAAACAGAATTGAATATCCCCGAAGATGATGCGCGTAATCCTGGTGTGATTGCTGATAACGTGGGAGACAATGTGGGCGATACAGCAGGAATGGGAGCTGATTTGTTTGAGTCGTATGTGGGTGCGGTCATTGCAACCATGGCCATTGGTGCCACTATGCCGGGAGCCAGCCGTTATATGGCTCTTCCTTTGGCCTTAATCTCTTTTGGATTGGTGGCTTCTGTTATAGGAATTTTTTCTATCCGAATTCTTCGTAGATTGGATCCGGCTTCGGCCCTTCGGTATGCCACTTATGTGAGTGGATTGGTTTTTATGATCGGAGCCTTTTTCCTGGTTAAAGAAATCACCGGGCAGATTCGTTTTTTCTGGTCTGTTCTGGTGGGTCTTTTTGTCGGAATTTTGATTGGCGGAGCCAGTGAATATTTTACATCCGGACCACCGGTACGAAAAATTGCCAAGTCCAGCCAAACCGGGCCAGCCACAACAATTGTCATGGGAATGGCTGTGGGATTTGAAAGTACCGTAATTCCTCTTTTGATTATTGCGGGTGGGATTGGTTTGGCCTATACCATTGGTGGACGAATGGGCGGTCTCTACTCCATTGCGCTTTCAGCGGTGGGAATGCTCTCGACCATTGGCATTGTGATGTCAACCGATTCCTATGGTCCGATTGCCGACAATGCCGGCGGTATCGCAGAGATGTCGCATGCTGGGCCTGAAGTTCGAAAAGTGACCGATCAGTTGGATACGCTGGGTAACACGACCGCGGCCATTGGAAAAGGTTTTGCTATTGGATCAGCGGCTTTGACATCACTGGCTCTTTTTGTTGCGTTTCAAAAAGTAGCGGGTTTACGAACCATCAATTTATCCGAACCAATAGTGGTGGTGGGATTGTTTATTGGTGGGATGGTGGCGTGTCTCATCTCCGCCTTAACATTGAAAGCGGTGGGACGGGCAGCCGACCGCATGGTTCATGAAATCAGACGACAGTTTAAAGAGATAATTGGTTTGGCAGAAGGAAAAGCAGAGGCCGATTACAACGCGGCCATTGCGATTGTGACCCAGGGCGCTTTAAAAGAAATGATTCTTCCTGGTGTCTGTGCTGTTTTGGCTCCCATTCTTGTGGGAACCTTAATGGGTCTTCAAGCCTTGGGTGGATTCCTTGCGGGGGCCACGGTTGTGGGGGTGATCCTCGGAATTTATATGGCCAACACAGGAGCTGCTTGGGACAATGCCAAAAAGTATATTGAACAAGGGAATTTGGGTGGAAAAGGATCGGAAGCACACAAAGCCGCAGTGATCGGAGATACCGTCGGAGATCCATTGAAAGACACCACCGGCCCTTCCATGAATATTTTGATTAAGCTAATGGCAATTGTGTCTTTGGTGTTGGTGCCGTTGTTGAAATAGATCCAAATATTGAAGTTTAAATATTCTTTTGGATTTTGGATTTGGTCTTGGTTCTTCAATGTCCTCTTGACCTGACTTTAGAATCCGGAGTGGATTTCGGTGATGCCTCACTCTGAATGATCAAGGCCAAGCACAAAATCCAAAAGAAATTCCAAATTTCAAACTGTTAATGGG
>MSYE01000040.1 GCA_002176905.1 bacterium F11
ATCGCTTCGACTTGTTTGAACAGTCGGAACAGTGGGAAGTCGTTTATACGATTCGACAGTAAGTGAAGCAGAAGGCCTACTCCCCACCCGGTCTCCTCCAGCGGATGCCAAATCAGAGGTTGCTTCAAGCGAAGAATCCTCTGTTGCGTCTGCCTCCTCCGCTGAAACTTCTGCACCCTCCTCCAAAAAATCAAAAGAAACTGTCCCCTGGCGACTCGAAGAAGCGCTAGAGCTTTCTTCTCCCAATGATCGTATCACCATCAAAATACAAACAGATTTCTCAAGTAGCAGCGAAGGGGAATTTAAAGCTGCTGGTTTTGAACTTCAAAAGCAAGGCAAGAGGGGAATTGGTCTCTATGTGGATATGGAGACCGGAAAATCTTACACCCCTGGGATCGCAGCGCCCGCAGCCGGTGTTCTTGCGGGTCAGACTTCCCCCGATAAAGAGGAACAGGAATTCTTGAATGCCCAAGCCGGATTTGTTGGGAAACAACTTGAACAAACCCCGTTCCTTAGCCGTCTAAAGTTTTTCTTGCTGGGCGACCCCATGAGACAATCTTCTTTTGGAGAACGGTTGGCTCATTTGCGAGGAGATGTTAGGTCCGATCTCACCTTTGATCAAAACGGTCGCTTGGAATCCTTTCGCGTTTCCGGCGAAGCAGAAGCCTTTAGATTGGCTGGTTACCGAGATACATACAACAAATCCAAAGGAAAATTTAATCCCCCGAGAATTCATCGACCTGATGAAAAGGGGCTAACTCTCCCAAAAGAGGCCTCTGGAGAAGCCTGGAGTGCGGCATTTTTGGCAATGAAAGAGAGTGCGGAAGAGGGAGATCTGGAAGATGCTGCCCGGATTCTAGGGAATAGATTTACAGAACGCATCAGAGTTGCAGAAGAAAAAGCCGGTGGAAATGAAAAGAAGAGAAGGAAATATGTGAGAGAAGCAGAAGACAGTTTGTTGGCAGATGCGGTACAGGCCATTGCCCAAGTTCGAGATAGAGGGAAAAAACGGGGACAAGAATGGGCTGACAGTTTTGGAAAAATGATGGACCGCTTTGCCGATGCCCTTTCTGGAAAGATGTCAGACCATTTGATTGATGGACTTGTTTTTGAAAGTGCGATTCGCATGTGTTCGGTGTGTCAACTGGAGTCTTCTGAAAACCGGCTCATCCAATCCTGGGATCGCATGCTTCGCTATGGTCGTGATCGGACGGTTAATCCGGGCGATGGTCGCCTTCATGATATTTTTGCCATTGAATATATAGCCCGACGCATGGGAGATCAACTTACCACAGAAGATGTGGGGGCCTTTGCTCGACGGGCTGAAGGAGCCGCTGCCAAACTCATTGGGGAGGGAAGCGGCTTGGAAGGAAATCTATTGCTGTCTTTTTCCGGCCGGTTGGTCAGCGAGGCCAATCTCCGCCGTGGTGCGCCGCAGCCCAATGCAATCCGGCGTGGCCGTGTCAATGTGGCAGAAGCCGAATGGATGAGTGCCAGTCAAACCTATAGCACAGAAATTTTAGCACGCCGGGTAATGGCAACAGGGTTGTCGTTTTTCCGTCGAAGGGATTCCAATACTTTGGCTTTATTAAGGGAGAGTTTCTCTTTGTCAAAACGAGGATGAAAAAGAATATCTTGAAAAAGGGCCATCACTTTTTCTTTGTCTTGACTCAAGCATGAGAGGCCGATCGAGGCCACCTCTGAACCAACGCTTGTTTCCACCTTGGCCGGCATCACCTCCAAGGCCAAATCCAATTCATCTGGGGAATATTTTTTTGTTCACCCCGCCCGCCACAGCGTGCCCAACAACGAAGCGGCCCCCGCCATCTTCTCCGGGACTTGGGCCGGGCTGATTTTCATCGTGAGCTCAATCTCCAAAAGAGGAAGTTCGTGAACCTCCAACATATCACCCA
>MSYE01000041.1 GCA_002176905.1 bacterium F11
AAACTTAAAAGACCATGAAGTGTTGCGGGCCGGATTGGCGTTTGTCTACAATTTCAACTAAGAGCGCACTAAGTTATAAATTTATTTTATTTTTTGCCTTGAAATCAATACGAATTTGCTGCAAGCCTTTCATATGATGAAAAGGTCCCAAATAACATACGGTATTTTCAGCCTGTTCCTCCTTATTAATATAGGCTGGGCGGCCCCCCCTCCTTCTCAGGCCACACCACAAGAAGAGTTGTGGCGAATGTTGAGTTACACGGCTCAGCAGGGCATGACCATCAAAAACACCCTGAAATTAATGAACAGATATATAAAGGCTTATCCCCATCAACCTAGGGCCACAAACGTAGGCTATATGTATGCTGAGCGGAATTTCCTCAAAAAGGAATATCAGAAAGCAGCCGTGGGATTCGAAAAATTTCTCAATAATAATCCAAAGAGTGTATTGGCGGATAGTGCGGCTTTTCGTTTGGGGGAATGTTATTACAACGTTAAGGCTTACAATTCGGCTCTCACAGCCTGGATCAGCATGGTAGACAGGTACCCTTCCTCTGCTTTGGTTCCCGATGCGTTGGAATATTTGGCTGTTCTCCAGATGCGGTTTCAGGAATGGGGCAAGGCGGATGAAAGGTTTAAAGAAATCAAGGACCGCTTTCCTCATTTTTCACAGAATCCTCGCATTCAGCAAAACCACGGTATTGTTCAGTTTTATCTTGGTGATTACAGTGCCAGCGCTCAAGAATTGGGGAGTGTCAAACAAGGAAAAGGAGCCTATTTCCGAGGGTTGTCTCTTTTTAGCCTTCAGTTGTATGAAGAGGCGGTTGATGCTTTTAAGGAAATCAGCAAAAAGAAAACGGGTCGTTATGTTCCTTCTGCGGCCTTCCTAAAAGCAGAAGGTTTTTTTCAGAATAAAAATTACAATTTGGCGAACAAAGAATTCTCTTTCTTTATAAAACGGTTTCCCAAAAACAAAATGGTTCCCTATGCCCAATTGAGACGGGCCGCCTGTGCTCATCTCCTAAAAAATCCTACCAAAGCCATCTTTTTTGCTGACAAAGCATTAATCAACAAAAAGAACGTTGAAATCCAAGTGTATGGAGAATTTATAAAAGGGTCGGCCCTTCTTTCTAAAAAGGATTACAAGAATGCCATTCCCCTTTTCAACAGTGTCAGCGTAAAAAAGACGTATCCAAAATTGGCCGCAGGGGCTCTTCTGCGAAAGGCATGGGCTTATAAGAATATCGGTAATGATAACCATTTCGCGGCTTCGATAAAAGCGCTTGAGGAACAATATCCCCGAACAAGGGAAGTGGCATTGGGACGGTATTTGCAAGGGATTCGCTACTTTGAGAAAGAAAAATGGGAAGACGCAGGGAATCGATTTGAAAGTGCCATCATGGAATTTCCCTACACGGTAATAACCGAAGCCAGTCTGGCCCTTATGAGTTATTCCTATTCCTTTGCTGAGCGTTTGGATCGACTGGTCACCTCTGGCAGTGCGGCCCTAAAATTGATGGAAGACAATTTCTCAACACAAAGCCTTTATTGGCGAGCACCCACCTACTTCTTTATCGGGAAAGCCTATTATGATCTTGGTCGATTTAATGAAGCCATCCCCTTCTTTGAAAAGGTGACACAAAAATATTCTGATCATATTTTGAGCCCACGATCTCAATTGATGTTGGCCTGGAGCTTGCTTGAGGTCAACAAATATGAAGAGGCCCGGGGAAGGGCGCGTACGCTAATCGAAGCAAAAAAAATTCCCACCATCTTTATTCAGAACGCCACATATCTTATGGGGGTAACCTATTTTAATGAGAAAAACTATGACAAAGCCCTCACTCATTTCCTGACATTTATTAAAAAATACAAAAGCCACGAAC
>MSYE01000042.1 GCA_002176905.1 bacterium F11
TGGATATTCTCTTTTGCTGCACACGGGATGGTTTGTGTTTAACTTTCTTCTTGGTTGTGGCGTCTGAAACCATCTTGGCTTTAACCGGAGCCGAAGGAAGCTTGGCTTTCTTTTTTATGGGTACGGCTTTTTCAATAAATCGAATTTCTGTTAACACGGTCTTAATTTCGCTCTGCTTCTGAAATCCGGTCACCAACAAGAAAAGCAACAAAGCGCTGTGAACAAAAATGGAATAAGAAAATGCTTTCCCCCAAGGTTGGACATCATTGGTACGGGTGGCATTGGCAAAGAGTAGTCGGGGTTCGAGAACCATCATAATTTTGGCACCGTCGCAAAAGATATTCTTTTGATACCGACTTTTCGACTCATCTTCATGATATCTTCAACTTCACCGTGGGGAACCCGTTGATCGGCCCGAATCAACACATACGTAAGACCGGAGCGTTTAACGACACTCTCTAAATTAAAGGCCAAATGGTTTTTATCGATTGGAACCTCATTAATGGCGTATCCTTCTGACGGGGAAATGCTGATCGTAATATTTTCTTCGCTTTCTGTTTCTGATGTGACGGCTTTGGGTAGCAAAACGGGGATGAGGTCTTTAACAAAATATGGGCTTGTCACCAAGAAAATCATGACCAGCACCAGGCTGACATTAACAATGGGTGTTGTGTTGATGTGAGATTCATCTTCTTCCCATTCCCATTCTTCGTCCATTTACGATTCTCCTTCAAACAAAGCAATGCTGTTGGCTCCGTTTTGCTTGGCCAAATCAATTGCCCAAACGGTTTGTCCGTGAGGCACATCACGATCCACGTGCAACAAGAAATCCTTAGTAAAAGAGATCTGAATCAACTGCCTCAACACCACGCCATAATCCACATAGGGTATGCGTTGGTTTACCCCGTTTTCATCCTGAATGTAAATCCCCGAACTGGTTAAGTGAACCACAATATTTTCCTGCGGGGTGGTCAAACCGTATTCTGTTAACACTTCTCTTTTGACTTTGACCCCATGGATTTGAGAGAGCGGCATGGTCACCATAAAAATAAGAACCAAGGTGAGACTCACGTCCACCAAAGGTGTCATGTTAATCTGACGGGATTCGGTCTCGTCCAACTCTGCCATGGAATCTCCTTATTAAGAACTCTTCCCTGATCCGTGAGAGGCTTTTAATTCCGGTACTTTGTTGGCCTTAAACAAAAGAATCAATTCGCGGCTCACCACTTCCATGTCGGTCATGATTCTTTTGGCCTTGTTTCGGAAAATGTTATAGGCCACAACCGCTGGTATGGCCACGACCAAACCCGCAGCTGTTGTCCACAAAGCCGATGCCACACCACTGGCCACCACATTGGGGCCTGCTGCCCCTGTCTCGGCCAAATTATGAAATGATTCCACAATTCCCATAACCGTTCCCAGGAGTCCGAGAAAGGGAGCAATGGTGGCAATGGTTCCAAATATGGATAACCCTTTGGTGAGGCGCTCATTTTGGCGAATGCGTGTGACATGGAAGAGATCCAAGAGCTCAGATGGATCCAATTTGGCGTTTGAAATCCCTGTGCTCACCAAAATCCGGACTGGGGGATCAGAGGCTCTTTGTCCTCTGAGTTCCTCCAAAGATTTGGTGTCTTTCTGTAAGATGGCGTTGTTCGTTTTTTCGACGATTTTTTGAGAGTCAACTTGAACTCTCCTAAAAAACCCAAAACGAACAAGCATCAGAGCGACCATATAGATCGACAAAAGTGCCAATATTCCCATAATGGATATCCCGTACCAACTTTGGAGGGATTGCATGATTCCGAAGCTATTCATATGTCATCCTTTTCTACTTATAAATTAGGGCTGTTCATTTAATTGTTGCTTATGTGCCTCAACCCGTTT
>MSYE01000043.1 GCA_002176905.1 bacterium F11
CTCCCCCACCAAGACTGTTAAGGCGATCATCAAAACTATCCGCATCCGTTGAGGTTATTCCCCCACCCGCACGAATCTCCAAAATGCCGGCATGCGAAAAACCACAAAAAAGACTTAAAACAGAAACAACCGATACAATTCCAATTATTCCACGCATAAATTTCCTCCTCCTTTCCTTCTCGAGCCGCTATTCTAGCCCATCCCCAGAAACCTTTCAATTAATAAGGATGAATCTTAATTCTGGAATTATTTCCCTTATTTGGGTCAAAATTTTTGCTTTTTTCGTGGCCAAACTGATGCAACAACGCTAGTGAAATGACCTTCCTAAGCAAAAAAACACTGTTTTACACCCTGATGGGTGTCATTTTTCCATGCCTCGTATATGGTGCAGGTCGATCGCAAGCTGGCCTAACCTTACTTGAGGCCCCTGGCGCTCGGGCTGCTGCGCTGGGTGAAGCATTTTCGACAATGCGGGAAGATGTCACCGCTTTTGCCTATAATCCGGCTTCCCTTTATCCACTGGAAACCGGTCAGGCTTCCTTTATGTTAGAGAAGGGGATTTCGGATGATACCTACGGTCACTTTCTTATTGGATATCCCCGTTACAAAGACTCATTTGGACTTTCGGTGTCTCATTACAATGGAGGAAAAGCCACTCTTTACGATGGAGTAACAGAAAGGAATGTCACGCTGCAATCCGATCTCAGCATTGGGATTGGGTATGCCACCGCCTTTCGACATATCTCGATTGGAGCCACTGCAAAATATTTCAAATCCGAATTGGCAGATACAGCAAGTGCCAGTGCGTTTGCAGGAGACATCGGATTAAATGCTCCTCTGTTTCAAAACGTCCGATTCGGGTTGGCTCTCCAGAATATTGGATCAAAACTACAATATGTTTCTGTTAAAAACGATCTTCCCCGCATGGCCCGAGCTGGCATCACCATGAAATTTATTCCATATAAATATATCACCACATTGCTAATCGACTCTGCCTATAGCTTAAACAATAACGAATTGATTCCCAGTGCGGGTCTTGAAACCTGGATCGGACCTTTGGCTCTTCGTGCCGGTTATAAAGGAGGATCCGATTTGGAAGCCATTTCTTTTGGTACGGGTTTTCGTTTTGGGAATGCCTCACTCGACTACGCCTTTGGATTGGTGGATCAGTTGGACAGTCGACATCGTGTTAGTTTTGGTCTTCGTTTTGGAAATATACGGGTATTTCCCGACTTCGTTAACAAACCAAATACGAGGGTCAAACGAATCAGAAAAGCCAAGAAACCGCTTCCCCTCTACACACCCTGGAAACGAAATTCAACCGTCGCCATCAAACGGCATGCAGGCACCACCATTGCTCCTCATCACTATGTGGTCAAAAAAGGAGATACCTTAAAATCCATCTCAAAGAAATATTATGGTTACGATGTATTCTGGGATGAAATTTACAACGCCAATCGACATATTCTTAATCACTCCGAGACCTTGCCCGTTGGCCAAAAGATTATTTTACCAAGGAGAAAATGGTAATGAAGCCCAAATTGGGTTTCCACCACATCCTTCTTTTCACCTTGGCCTTCTTCCTTTTAGGAATTCCTGTCTCCGCAGAGCGATGCCCGGGTGATGCTATCTATGTTGATGGCGAAATCCAGTGGCGGGTTGGCGAACAATCCGTTTACGAAGATGAACGCTGGGTTGACCTATACATTGACCGGATTTATTCGGGGGTCCCGGGATCGGGCACGGGTTTCTTTCCAGTTCAACCCCGAACAGCGGGTTTTGGTGATGTTGGTCTTACATCAGGGGGTTTTTTTTTGGGTCCTTTAGACAAAACCTCCAGGAGGATTAACATATCAATCGACAAA
>MSYE01000044.1 GCA_002176905.1 bacterium F11
TAAATAATCTCCGGGTCACAACATGTGCCTTTTCTTGGTTGGACCAAATAATTCTTTTCAAGATCCAGCGCACCCGTGTTTTCTATTTATTGGCTGCGGAAATGAATCCGCACCAGTCACTCATCAGACCAACCGCAACCGGTACCGGTTCTTCAACCGGTACCGGTTCTTAAAGTGCCACCTTTCTTAGAAATGTTTCTTCTGAAAAGCGCGGCCGGCGTGAGATTTTAGATATATTTCAAAAGCAATCGCTTTATCCCTTGAGTGCATCCACAACGCTGTATGTATATACCACGGCCTACCCTTCTTTGTTGCAAGCACATCTCCTCGATTATGTTGTTCCAAACGACGTTTTAAATCATTTGTGGAACCAACATAAAACCGTTTTGTGTCAGTTTTGCTATTAAGGATATAAACGTACATGGTTTTAATGGAGGGATGGCCCGGCTCCGCAAACAACGCTACGCCGAGGCGGCTTCGTCCGATCATTCACCAAATATATAACGAATCACTCGCTTCTCAGGTTGGAGGGGCTTGCCTCGGCGTAGTCCCCGAAGGGGACGAAGCCGGGTGGATGATCCAACGGTATTCAAAACCGGATCGGGCCAAATAAGCGATTTAATCGAGTTGTTTGGCCAATTTGGGGTCCAGGACACCTTCAAGTTCGGTCAAATCGTGGGGCCGAACGGCCAAGATACTCTTTTATTTGAGGATCAGTACCAAGCCTGGTTGGCCCCCAGGCTTCCCAAGCCGCCGCGGATCCAAGCCTATCTCAAACAAGCCACCGAACTTCGCAATCGCTTGGATAGTACTCCCCAGCTCACCCAAACAACCCTTGCCAGAGAGATGGGAATCAGCCGATTTGAGCTTATCCATCGATTAAACCTTCTTAAATTGGCACCCGAGATCCGGGAATTTTTAATGAGATTACCTCCTACTACCAGGGAATGTCCGATTACAAAGAAAAAACTAGGGCCTCTCACTTCAATAAAGGACTATGAACGACAAAAAGTAGCATTCGAAGGGTTAATTAATGATTGTCAATTCTATGCTTGATCTAAAATACGATCAAGAACCGGATAACCAATCTATTAGGCAAAGACCGACCATACTGAAATTACTCGCCATGATAAGAATGCCAATCATAATCAAGTATTCAGGGTTGCCAAGTATTAGCGAACAATCTTATAACCAGAAATATTTAATTAACAATATGATTGCAATAGGAACCGCTAGCATAAGCGCAATCTGGAATAAAACCATCCATCCGGAGGTGTATTCTTCTTTGTCTTTTAATTTTTTATCTTCCATATTAATATTAACCTGAAATCCAATCCGTCATAATCAATCCCAAGAAGCTTAAGTTATTCGTCATAATCAATATCCCGACAATGATTAAAATAATTCCGCTCGCAATGACAAATTTGGGAATGTGACGGCTAACCCTTCTGTACGTTGTAAGGAATTTATTAAGAGCAATCGCAGACAGGAAAAAGGGAACCCCAAACCCAATCGAATACATTCCGAGTAAAGATATACCTTTGGTAACCTCCGTTTGAGTTGCTGCCACCATTAAGATAGAGCCAAGAATGGGGCCAATACAAGGTGTCCAACCCGCACCAAAAGCAAACCCAATAAGTAGGGAACCCAGGTAGCCTAGGGGGCGGTTCCGAAGATGAATCCGTTTTTCAACTTGAAGGAACTTAATATTTACAAGGCCCGTAAAATGAACTCCGAGTATAACGACAATGGCCCCACCGACGAGACGCATGATATGCTGATATTTATTGAGAGCGCTTCCAAATGCTGTGGCGGTGGCGCCAAGAATGATAAAAATCGTCGAAAACCCAAGAATAAAAAGAAGGGAATTGATAATCGTTGCTCTGCGAATGGCGGCTTGGTTTTGATTTTGGGTTAAATCTTCAAAAGACATGCCTGTTATAAATCCCATGTAAGATGGAATAATCGGCAATACACATGGTGAAATAAAAGATAAAAATCCGGCTGATAAAGCCATCCACATGGACATGTTGGGTAAATCAGTCATAAAATCCTCCTATTCCTTCTCTTCTTCAAGAAGGCTATTCAACTCTTCCCGCCATTGGGTTGGATCTTTTTCGCTGTACCCAAAATGGACATAACGAATGACCCCTTTCTTATCCACAATAAAGGAAGACGGCATGGAGCGCGCCACATAAGAGGCCACCACCTCGGATTTGGGGTCAAGGAGTATTTCCATGTCAGGGGATTCAATTCCAATTTTCTTCAAGTATTTCTCCACCCGGGATTGTTTCTTATCCAAGTTGATGGCTAAAAGCTTAAATTCTTTATCTTTGTATTCCTCAGCCAACTGGTTTAGCTCAGGGAACTCCTTTTTGCAGGGAGGACACCAGCTTGCCCAGAAATTAATAAAGACCACTTTGTCTTCAAATTTCTTGAGAGACACCTCCTCTCCTTTGAGATTCTCAAGAGAGAAAGGCGGGGCCGGATCATTGATAAACGCCGCCTGGGAAACTGATATTAAGACCAGTGGGGCTAAGGCGATTAAAAGCGCTTTGATTTTTTTCATATGCGTGACTCCTTTGAATGTCTTCACTTATTTTGCCTCATCAACATTAATATCGCTTGAGAGACTGATTAGAATTCTTTAATTTAACGGGAACACCAATATCGGACTCCCGATCCCTCCAAAAAAACCTCCGCTTTTTGGCCATGCAAAATGGCCAGAGTGGAGAGAAGCCCTGCCTCCGTGCAGGTATTGGCGGCCACCGTGACTGACCGAGGCGGATCCAAGACAGGCCAACCTGTTCGTGGATCCAAAATGTGGCCATAACGTCTACCATTCATGAATAAAAACTTTTTGGTGTCTCCGCTGGTGGCCAGAGCCCCGTTTTTAACCTGAATGATTTTGGTGGCCTGCCGGGATTTATTGACATCCTCTACACCAATCGTCCAAGGCTGGTTGGAGTCTCTCTTCCCTCCGACAGCGATATCTCCTCCAAAATTGACCAAGAGGCCGATGTTGGCTCGGCTGCGAAGAAGTTGACGTGTTTTATCAACAGCGTATTCCTTCCCGATGCCCCCCAAGTCTATTTCCATCCCTTTTGGTATCTGGAGGCGTGGACTTTCCCAAATGACTTTATTCCACCCCACCAAGGGCATAAGATTTTGCAGATCCTCCTTTGGAGGGATATGTTCTTTCCCATCAAATTTCCAGATGCGCCTAAGAACTCCGGAGGTAACATCAAAAAGCCCCTCACTCATCCGATAACAATGGTCCGCAAAATCAAGCAACTGGGATGTTTCTCTATCGACGGGGACAGGGGCACCACCGCTCTTGTTAATTTTATGGATGATATTATCCTTGCGATAACGGCTGATCTTTTCTTCAATCCGCCAAGCCTCCCTGGAAGCCAGATCAATAAGGACACCGGCCAAATCCTCGTCTTGGGTATCCATCAAAACTTCACAAGGACACCCCATGGCTTGAAACCGGCCAATCAGGTATGAGTCACCTTTGCTTAATGATGTTCCACGCGTTATCGTTTTCAAAACGAGTATTGGATCTGAAAGATGGTCGCCCCCAAATCCGGGTATTGATTTAAGAGACGCTGAGCGCCGACAGCCGATTCCGGCGTCTGCTCACCCATGGTGGAATAATAATCCAACCGAAGCATCAGAGAGGATTCATCGCGGAATGCCCATCCATACTTTAGGCCAACCGTGATTCCGTCAAATTTGGCCAGCCGGTAGTCCGCACTGGCCTCTTGGGGGGTCGGATCGCCACTGATAAGACTGATCCGGTAAAAATCCGCCGCCGATTGTTGATAGAAGCGAACCCGAGGTTCCAAATAGTGCTTCTCGGCCATCTTCCAATGATAATTCAAGTCGACCGTATGGGATTTGATGCCCCAGTCATCCGTAAAATATCGGTAGGAAGCACTGATCACATCCCGTGTCAAATGATATCGCGTCAGCCAGTAAAGACTATTTTTAAGACGGCTGTCCGGCCGGTTTTCATAAACATAATCGTTTGTGGCACCGGTATTACCATCAACTCGGCTTATCAATTTATACGGGTCATTCAGGTACCCATTCGCCCGGCTGAGCGAGTAGTTAAACTGCATCAACATCCGGCGGTTAATCACCTGGGTCAAACCAAGGATGGCATCCAGAATATCTTTGGAATCTTCAGATCCAATGCGAGGCTGGGTTGCGTTGGGAGCTGCCATGGCGGCGAAGGGAGTCGGCACGCCTCCCACCGGGGTAATCTTGTCGAATTCTGTCGACAGACCCAACGTCAGCGTCGTGTTTCTCTGATTGAGGTCCCGTGACAACGTGGCATTGGCTCCATACGATAGAAAATCGTACTCTTTTGAAAAGTTCGCTCCCAATACGGCCAAGGAATAACGGCCCAAAGGCTGCTGCCAGTTTCCACTCACAGCAATACGGGTATCCCTAAACGTTGGATCAAGAGGGATCTCACCGGCTTCCGCTTTGTAGGTGTCATTCCCAGATGGTGTCGTAAATGTTTGAGGGGTGAGAGCGGCCGCTGCGCCATTCGGGGTCGCGCCGGTTAACGCATCTAAAACCAATTTTAACTCGACTGCCTTTTTCTCCGAAAATTCTTTCCTGAGTCTCACCGATGGCTCGACAGCAGACACCCGGCCATCGGACTCCTGATAATGGAGTACAGAAGTGTCAATATCCCATCCTTCAAACTCCCCACCGGAAGCCACCGAAGCGGCCCCAAGCAGCAAACACGCTGCCGAGGACAATTGCCTTTTTAATTCTTCCTTTCGATTAATTACAACCACAGCCGCCTCCTCCGAAGCTTCGTCCACCGCTTGAGGCTTCTTTGCTGAAATAGATGTGATCGTCATAGGCAGATTCTATGGGGTTCGGGTCACCCTGCATGGCTTTCTCTGCCAATAAATCCCGCTCCCAAGGCTTAACGCCAAGACTGGCACACCCGCCAAGAAAAGCAAGGCTTCCCAGAATCAATAGATTGATGATCAAAACTCGATTCATGCTGTCTCCTTCTATTTTTGTGCCCAAAAAGCCACCAAGTTTCCGGCGCGGTCCCGAAACCATTGGTAGGATCCCCGGCCTTCGCCTAAATCCGTCCGTTCTCCGACCAGTTTTCCACCTAATTCTTTTACCCGTTTGATTTTAGGCTCCAATGCCTCAACAGTGAAATAAATAATAGGAGAGAGGTGTTCATGTTTACCCCGTGTCCCTTGTTCCACCTGGCGAATACCGCCAATGAGTTCTTTATCCACCTGGATCATCACGTAATCCGAGACGGGAGAATCCTTTAACCGAACATAAATCCAATTAAACAACCCCTCGTAAAAGGACATGGCATCAGTCAGATCTTCAACGGGAAGGTCAAACCAAAATGTTTTTCCGATTTTTCTATTCATAATGAATTCCTCCATCATCTTAACCATTCAACATTAGGATCGCCTGAGTTTAAGATTAGAATCTTCTAATGTGAATTTATGGACATGCAAAGAGCGGTGATTTATGATAGGTATGATTTATGAAGATACTGATCGTTGAAGACGACCTCAAAATCGCCAAATTTCTTCAAAAGGGCCTTAAAGAAGAGGGCTATTCCACCCATTGGGTAAAAGATGGACAAGCTGCCTATGAGGCCGCCTCCCGAGAAGATTGGGATCTCATCATTTTGGATATTATGCTCCCTCTCATGGATGGTATCTCGGTGTGCCAAAAGATTCGAAGAGAGGGTAAAACGACACCCGTTCTCATGCTCACCGCCAGAGACTCAGTCGAAAACCGAGTCGAAGGATTGGATTCCGGTGCGGATGACTACCTCACCAAACCTTTTGCCTTTAGCGAGCTTCTGGCCCGCATTCGTGCCTTATCAAGACGCCAGCCCACCAGCCCTTCAACCGACCTTGATGCGGGAGATTTGAAGGTTGATCTTGTGGCCCACAAAGCCCTTTATAAAGGGAAGGAAATTGAATTAACAAGCCGCGAATTCTCCCTGCTACAGTTCTTTATGAGGCGGAAAGGGCATGTCTTAACAAGAACGATTCTGGCTGAATCTGTCTGGGAATATGATTTTCAGAGCGGGACCAATATCATTGATGTCTACGTAAATTATTTGCGAAAAAAGTTGAAGAAGATTACAGGGAATGAATGGATCCGAACCATACGCAACCGTGGTTATGTTTTTGAGGAATTGGAGAATTAAGCATGACGCTTAGATCTCGCTTAACTCTTTTCTTTACGTTTCTTTCTGGGGCTATTTTGGCCCTCTCTATGGCCTTCCTATATACATTCGTTTCAAAAAACATGGAGAAGGATTTTCATAGCCAGATGGCACATGATGGAATTCTTATTGCTGAAATCTTTAAGGAAGAAATGCGCTTAAACGCCTTCAATGAATTTCGGGAAGAAATCAAAGAATTCGGGATTGAGCTTCAGGTTATTGATGATAACGAGAATATCATGCTTCAGTCGGATGGCTGGGATGATGACAAAGTTCAAAGTCCCGATTTTTCTCTTTACAAAAAAGAGGTCGAAATTGAAGGATTTGGGAAATATGCTCTCCATATTCTTCGATCCAAAAATCACCTGAAAGATGTCAAACAGAATCTCCTTAAATGGGTTCTGATCCTCGTGCCGCTCATGATAATTTTGTGTGCCTATGCAGGGTATATTTTTTCGGGCCGAGCACTTCGACCAACAGAAATCGCTTTTGAAAAGTTGAAAAGATTTACGGGGGACGCCTCCCATGAACTGCGCATTCCCTTAACCGCTCTCAGAGGATCAATCGAAGTGGCCCTGAGAAAGAACCGATCGGTTGATGAATATAAAGAGACTCTTGAAAATGCCCTTGATGAGACGGAACAATTGGGCCGACTGGTTGAAGATCTTCTTCTCATTGCGCGAACGGATGAGGGCCGGATGAATCTCCATATCCAAGACGTTGACTTAAAGATGTTCGTTGATGAGGTTTTTCAAATCTCCAGCGGCCTCAACCAATCCGACAAAGTGAGGCTGGATCTAGACAATCAAACAAAGGGGATGGCCCGGTTTGATCCAGAAAGGATTCGGCAGTTGTTATTCAATCTGATTGATAACGCTATTAAATATTCTCCGGCTGGCAGTGTCGTCCAGATGATTTCGAAAAATGAGGATGGGAAAATTCACATTGCAATCCGTGATCACGGAATCGGCATTCAGCAAAGTGACCACAAAAAGGTATTTGACCGCTTTTATCGGGCAGACAAAGCCAGGTCGCGTGAGACGGGGGGATCAGGGCTTGGACTTTCTATCGCCAGATGGATAGCCGAGGCTCACAATGGAAAGCTAACCTTAGAATCCAGCCTCGAAAAGGGGGCAACCTTTACCCTGACCATACCGTTTAAACAATAATGGACTCTCAGGCCAACACGGACTCACCTCTCAACCAGCACTAATCACCAAATAACGGTCACACGAATCGACCCCTGATTCTTGCCATACCTCCAAATAAATGGCCTAACAGCCCCCATCAAAATCATGATCACAGGAGTGCGAGATGAATGATATGACCCCAAAGGAGAGGCTGGAACGAATTTTTGAGTTATTATCGCAGGCCGCATTGAGATTGGTTGAAAAAGGTGGCACCAATAATCACATCGAAGAGGAGAAACCGTCCAGATGGAAGGTGATTCAAGTTGAGAAAAAATCCGACGGCCTTGTATTCAAGATTCAAGTCTTGCCACGACGTGTTGACCAGACGGTATTCAAAACGCACAAAAACCATTGATAATGAATAGGGTGGTTCGATTTTTTTGATGGGGTGGATGATGTAACGGGTTTCAAAACGGATTCCGGCCAAATAAGCGATTTAATTGAGCTTTTTGGTCAATTTGGGGTCTCGGACACCTTTAAATTCGGTCAAATCGTGGGACCGAACGGTCAAAACACCCTTTTATTTGAAGATCAGTATCAAGCCTGGCTCACTCCCCGCCAACCTAAGCCGCCTCGGATCCAAGCTAATATCAAACAAGCTGCCGAACTGCAAAAACGACTGGATGATACCCCCGGTCTTACACAAACGGCCTTGGCAAGAGAGCTGGGAATGGACCGGACCACATTAATCCGACTTCTTAATCTGACTTGGCTTAGCCCTGCTATTAAGGACTATATCAACCGCTTGGGGCCGGATACTCTACAGTGTCCCTTAACCAAAAAACATCTTAGACAATTGACAACCATTCAAGATTCGGAAATTCAAACGGAAAAGTTCAGCCAACTAATTGAATCACTCAAGGGCGATTACTCCAAAAATACCAAATTGCCAACATTCCAAATTCTCTCGACATCATCCAGAGCATTGAGTTTGTCTAAAAGGTCCAACTTTCCTGGCGAATCAGGCCCAACAAACCGAAACATGGAATGCCTAGCTCTCGGCAAACATCAGGAATGAAATGCGTTCTTTTGGGGTTCCGCTTTTCGGCTGCCGATGTTTCCTGCGTCACGACAATTCCCTTGCGCAGTCTGGCCAAGGCTATAACGTATGCATCTGCTTCTTCATGTTCTGCTTTTGGATCCCGTAGCCCGGTGAATTGGTTTTGAATCTTGAGGGCTTCTTCAAGTAACTCACCGGTTGGAACAATAATGTTTTTCCGTTTGGTCATCCATTTGACCAAGCCTGTCGGTCCGACAGCTTGCAATTCTTCAGAAACAAGTTCAGGCACAATAAGACGTTTAGCTGCTATTAAGGTGTCGATTTTGGAAACGAGTCCAGTAAAAATATCTTCCGGATAATAGCGTATCCTGCACCCCTCTAAGACATAGCATAATCTAACTACTAAAATGTGGCTGATCTAAACCAAGGAGATCAGCGATGAAAAGACGACAATGGGACTCAAAAAAGAAAGCCTTAATTGTGATTCAAGGCCTTAAAGGCAAATCCGTGGCCGAACTCTTCAACGAACACCAAATCAGCCAAGCCCAGTACTACCAGTGGCGTGACCAGTTCTTCGCCAACGCCCCAAAAGCCTTTGATACAGCGCAGACCACCCAGAAAGAACAACGTCAACAAAAAGAAATTGACCGCCTTAAAAGCATGGTGGGCGAACTCACCATGGAGTTAAAAAAAAGCGAAGAGGCGTGGTCATGACCCGGCGCCGCTCGCCACGAAATCCCCGGGAAGATGCGCGGATCTTATATCGTATTCGCGAGATCAAAGTCGATCATCCCTTCTGGGGTTACCGTCGTGTGGCCAATCATTTAATCTACGTGGATCAGTTCTGCGTCAACCGTAAGCGTGTGTTGCGAATCATGAAACAGAACAATCTTTTGGTCACTCCGAATCTGCGTCTCAAGGCCAAGCGAACTCCGACGAGAAGCAAGCCCAAAGCGGACCGCCCCAATCAATGGTGGGGTACGGACATGACCAAGGTAATGATCGATGGCTTCGGCTGGGTTTACCTGGTCATTGTTCTCGACTGGCACACAAAGAAAATCGTCGGTTATTATGCCGGCATGCAGTGCAAGGCCGTTCACTGGCTGGCCGCACTCAACATGGCCGTCAATCGCCAATTCCCGAACGGCGTTCGGGGCCAAGAGCTGAACTTGATGAGCGACAATGGATGCCAACCGACATCCGAGCTATTCATGCACTCGTGCCGCACAATGGGAATCAACCAAGCCTTTACCAGCTACAACAACCCCAAGGGGAACGCCGACACCGAACGCATGATGCGCACCATCAAAGAAGAGCTTGTCTGGCTCAAGGAATGGCGCAGCCCGTTCGACTTTGCCCAGCGGTTTGAGCGATGGGCTGAGGTCGACTATAACCGCAAGTATCGGCACTCAACGCTCAAAAACAAAACACCTTTGATGTTTGAGAAAGAACAAATCGACAGCCACAAAACTCAGTTAGCAACGGCTTGACTTAAGGGGTGCATTACAAGCGCGCTTGCCAGTCCATAAAAGAACTTGAATCAACACAATAGATTTTAGGGTCGGCCATGTTATTCGGCCCTTTCTTCGGAAGACGCCGTTGGCGCAAGGAGGGGTTTTAAGTGTCCGAAATGGTGAAATTTAAGTTCAAGGTATCGGGCGGCATCGACTGATGTTAACCGATTGGCATCGAGGGCCTCCACCACCAGTCGTGTAAATGGGCGGCCGTTGCGGCCAATCGCCTGTTCCGCCTGACTTGCAAATCCCCCTTTTCGTTTCGGTAAGGTCGCCACGTATTTTTCCCAAGATTCGCGCCAATCGTTGTATTGGGACCAAGTCATGTAGCCCGAGGATCGCAATCGAGTCGCCATAGCCAACGGTGTTATCCAAAACTTGCGAGCGAGACGTCGAACACCATCGCGATCCCATTTCTTTAACGGTAACGCGAAACTATCGATAATGGATTTGAGAGATTTCTCAGGAACAATCGAATAGCTTGTCGCCATTTCCACAAACTGTTCAACTTCATTCCATTCTGATTCGGATCGGTCCTCTTCAATGGCGGGTTTTTCTTCATGGCCTTGCGCTAACATCAGGTGGATTGCTTCGTGAACCAATGTAAATATTTTTGCCTCCGGGGGTGATTCCTTGCTGTTAATACCAATCACCGGAAGTGGTGTTTTTAATAAGGCCACCCCGCGAACCTCTTTCAAAGCCACTTTCCTAAATTGAAATACGAGGATTCCCAAATCCTCAATGGCTTTTCGCCACAAGGCCCACGCCTTCCATTCCGTCTGCAAAGAAAATTGCGTAGAAGTATCAATTCCGGCAGCGTTCCGCAGCCTTTGTCCGACCTTTTCCGGGGTTTCGTTTAGATGCCCTATGAGCTTGAATTGAGGAATCTCATAACTAAGCTCTTCCGTAAGATTGAGAGCATTTTCCCGACGCATGACCATCTGGCGGATCCCTAGGCGAAGCTCTGGTGATTCGGCGCTCGGCGGCACCTTGGGTAATCGACGCCGTTCAGCAGAGAGGGGAACGATCTTTGGGGGTTGAGGCAGGAAGAACAGACTTAACGGTCGGTGTAGTAAACCGGCGATTCTTTCCAGCTGCTTAACAGTCGGACTCTTTTCACCCTTTTCCCAGGCAAGGACCCGATCTTTCTTGACTTGTAGGCGCTTAGCGACTCTTTCTTCACCATAGCCACTTTCCCGCATCGCCCACGTTAATAACTCGGGGTTGATGTTTGCTGGTGTTGTTCCCATAAATTGAATTTTATTTTAAGAAACTCCCCTCAACAAGGAATTCGCGGAGAAACTTGAACCTACGGCGGCAATCTAACGACGTTCTAACAAGCGCGTTATATCGTTGTTATTTTCTGTTAGATTTATCGGATTGTTGACTAAACCATGAATAATGAGGGACTGCCATTTATTTGGCAACAATCTTATCTGAGGCAATATTGCTTTGGAGGGAGAATCTTTACGACTGGTACAATGTAAGAATTTTACTTTGTCGACGGAGAAAAAGCAATATCCTCTTCTTGCAAACCGTTCCCACAAATGGCCTAACAGCAACCGTTGAAAAAATGACCAAAGAGGAGGGAAAGATGGTGGGCAAGTTGAAATATCTGATAAACGCAGACGAAATGACCCCGGAGGAGAGGTTAGAACGAATTACCCAGCTTATGGCTCAAGGTGTGTTGAGATTGATCTGGGAAGGTGGAACAACCAAGAACGCTGAAGCGGAACAACCGTGCAAATGGAAGGTAGTTCAAGTTGAAGAACATTCCAACTGCCTGGATTTTAAGATTCAGATGGATGCCCCCAGAGAAAATCTCACCCCGATTCAACCCAAACCACCAAGAATCCAGAAATATTTAAAACAGGCCCAGGAATTAAGCCGCCGGTTGGAGGAAGACCCACACCTCACCAAATCCGCTTTGGCAAAAGAAATTGGGATCAGCCGATTCGAACTGAGGCACAATTTAAGACTGCTTCACCTGGCTCCCGAAATCCAAAAATTCATTATGGACTTGCCACCATCCAAAAAGGATTATCCCATCACAAAGAGGAAGCTCCGGAAAATATCGATGATATTCAATCATCACGAACAGAAGGACCGGTTTTGCGAGTTACTGTCTCAGACGATGGGAGGGAATTGGATTTATGAGATAGGTAAAGGATTCAAACTTCTTGAGAAAAATACGATTAAAAATGAAGTACAGGCAAAATGCCAAGAAACACAAATAATATTTGCAGACACCCAGAAATGACCTGTTATAATTGTTTTAACCTGTTGATATGTCCATACTACGAACCAGAGAATGTTTGTAAATTCACTTTGGACAAGGTCTTAAAAGCTCAGAATAAGTTAGGCTCAAAATCGGAGAAATCATGATCAAACATATTGATTACCATCCATCCCTTTCACAAAAGAAAGGACTGTTTTTTTTATTCATATCATTGATCTTACTACCCTTCAATTCAAGCGTTTCTCAAAATTCAGATGAGTTTTTATTGCAATTTGTCCCTACCGAACCGTTCAAGGTTGAAACCGGCTTGATGTATAAGTTATTCCCTACCGGGAAAATCGAAGAACTTCCATTCAAATTTCCTAAGGTCCACTACGGAGGATGGGGAAGTGGAGTCACTTCAAATCCAACCCCCTCTAGAAGTAATCGGTATATTGGATTTCTCAAAGATTTCAATATATGGCTACTTGAATTAACCAACAACGAAACCACCCAAGCTACAACCATCGGGCGGTCCTCAGATGATAAGTATTGGGGGATAGTCGTATCTATGTCCGGTTGGTCTTTTGAAAATGAGAAATTGCTCTACTCTGTCCTTCCCGAAAGCGGGCATGAAGGAGAAGGCCCCCCTCTAATCACACGAAAAGTCAAATCTGGGTGGTACATATACGATCCGGTATCCAAAAAGAGTTCGTTTATTGATATCCCTGGAGATGTTCTTTCATGGTTACCTAATAACCAAATTCTCGTAAAAACACCGCCGAGTTCCCAGGAAAACGAAAGCATGGGAAGACAAATACAGAAATTCGATATTGAAAGCACGAAGCTGACTCCACTCCTCCCAATGAAAGGGGATTTTGAATTTAATGATATAAGCAAGGATGGAAAGTGGGTGCTTATTACTTCTCTCGACTGGGACAAATACACAACAAGCCTCCTGAAAATCAATATTGATAATCGGGAAGTGGTCAGCATCCTGAAAGATATCGAATGGGCTTCGATTCAGTTCGCTCATATGTCTCCTCAGGGAGGAACAGTGTCCTGCGTTACAATTGAAAAATCAACTGAAACCAGACCAGTAACACATGGAGATATTACAACCTGGTTAAACGTCGAAGTCTACACCTTGGTCGTAAATGGAAAGGAAATATATACCTCTGATCAATTCTTTGGTAGTCACAAGTGGATTGATGAAAAGTCAATTGCGTTATTCAATAGAGATGCAGTTGTCATAATAGAATCTGATTCTGGGAAAGAATTGGGCAGAAGAGTTCTGAATTAAAATATATCACCGAAAAAACCCATATCACGTACTGGGAAGGGGGGGATGAATAATCTATCCAGTTGTTGTCCTCCGCTTATTCCCATCTACTAAGAAGAAAATATCCAATTTCATGGACTTCCCTTAAGAAAAAATTCCACGGGTGGATTTTCGTGGTCAACAATAATTTGGCCGAGATGTCTCGAATGTTGACCACTCTGCCCAAAAGTTTTGAAACCCGTATCACCACTGTTGACCACGAATTGCGAAAGTGTTTGATAATGATGGGCTGTAGGGGCTTAGAAAATGCGGGTGACCGACGGGACTTGAACCCGCAACCTCCAGATCCACAATCTGGCGCTCTAACCGGTTGAGCTACGATCACCAAAACGGATGGCTCCGTTATCGAAAATGCAGGGATGGACACTCATTGTAACATATGGGCTGGATTGACAAAAAGCAGTCTCTGTTGGCGAAGGGTTGGGTTTATGAAGAAAAGGGCAAACGGTTATTTCATTACCTGCGAAAGATGGGCGAGGAATCCCACTACCGTGTTGTCTTGAAGAAGGAGGATGGCGTCGCGTCCTTCTTTTTGGGCATACCGTTTTTCCGGTTTCTCATCGTCCACAGGTTCAATCAAATTGCCAATTTTTAAGGTGGTTTTCTTATCGGGTCCCTCCAGGGTCACAATGAGAATTGGTTTATCAAAGCCCCTGTCTTTGGATTTTTCTTTTTCATCATCAAAACCCATGGCACGAAGAGATCGAATTTTTGCTTTTAGGTTTTTAACCCAATCTTCTGTCACCTTTTCGCCTGTCTGTGCATTGGCCCAGGTGGAACTCGACGGCACCAATTCCAAACTCCCGTTTTGGATTTCGAATTTCATCTTCAACAATTGATCCACTTCTTGAGACAAAATTTGTTTTTGCCGAAAATCGTTCGAGGTGCGCTGAAGATGGTAAAGCGGAAATCCGGTCACCAGATGGACCGGATCTTGATCCGTAAAACGAAAATAAGAGGATCCGTATCCCAAATTGGCCCGCTTTCCGAAGAATCCGTCCAACAAAGGGACATCGCTTCCTTTTTCAAAAACCTGAAGACGCCTGGCCTCCCCTTCTATCAATTCAAATTGAGGATATTTTTCTTTGTTTTCTGAAATGACCGACTCCACCGAGAACTCCTGAAATGCTTTCAGGATCTGATCAAGAACATTCATGTCAATCTCATCCTGGATGGGTTCCATTATCTTCCATTCATCTTCATCTTGTTGGAGTGTTAACGTCAAGGAGGGCGTCTTTATAACAATCTTCCCAATCTGATCCTCTTTCAAGGAAGAAAGGGGATTCACATTCATTGGTGCAGGTCTTCCTTTTATAAGAACAACAAGAGCAATACACCCTATCACCAAGAAAATCGCCAAAAACAAGAAAACTTTTTTGTTCAGACTCATACCTAAGCCCCTGTGTAAGTTAAAGGCAAAAGAGACCGCCGAATTTTTGCCCGTTTCCAAATAACAAATCCGAGAAGAATCGAAAAGATGGGCAAGAAAAAGATCAGCATATTTTTTACCAGAAACCGAATCCCTTCGCTCATTGGGCGAAGAGGACGGATGACCGCCCCGGCTGAGCGAATTTTCAAGAGAGCCTCATCCTGAACAGACCAGTCCAACAAATTCATGAAGAGAGAAAAATTTTGGGTACGGGGTGGAAAATCGGTTCGAACAAACCGGGAGGTTCCGAAAACGATCACCCGTCCCACTGGAGCTTCGTCTTCTTTTCCTTCAATTTTTCCACCGAAAATACCCTCAATGATCAACCCCAAATTGAAAGGCCCCTCTTCTGCCGACTCTTTTTTGGCATGTCGTTGAAGAGGAGACATAACACTCGGGAAGGGATCCAGCCAGCTGTATTTCGAACTCTTTGCCAAAATTGTATAGGAAAGGTCTTTCTTGCCTTTGATTTTCAAGGGTGACACAAAAGGAAAAGACAGGACATCAATATCCTTGGTGGCGGGATGGATGCGATCCAAATCACTGGTGAGAGGAAAATACGGAAACTCCACCCGGTTGATCCACTGAATGAAACCACGCGTGGATTGAACCTGAATGGTATCAGAACGGGGATCAACAACCAACCCACTTCGAAATTCCACTCCCCACTCTGCCAGAAGATCTTCCAACCCGGTTTTTAGGGCTGTGGCCCGAAATTCCTTAATGTCAACAATATGCCGATCAATCAAAAGTCCGAGGGTTCCTCCCAGGACCACCCAACTGGCCAATTTTTCCGCTTGTTCTTCGGAAATCTCAGCGGTGGGCCCAACCAACCAGAGGGATCGGATATCAGAAGGAATCTCCTCATCCAAATTCACGTCTACGATTGTAAAAAGCTCGCTCATGGGGGTTTTCAAATCTTTGAGAGCCGCATCTTCAAAGGTCAAGGATTCCCCATTGCTCAACACACCCAATTTGATTTCACCAGGGTGAACCAACTTTTTAATTCGAAGGGTAATTTCGTATTCCAAACCTTTGGTTTGTTGAATAAAGGGAATCATGGCTGACTGATCCCCATAGAGAAGAGACATTCCCATAAAGCAGTCTCTTACCTCACGGCGGTTCCGCTCCCGCACATCCAACTTCACGGGCGCAATTCCGGCTTGAATGGCCTGTTGGCGAATCTTGTCTGACTGACTCGGATCCAAATACTCGATCCGGATCTTTCCTTTGGAGGCGCGTTTGTATTCGGAGAGCAAATCGTGAATGTATTGCTCATTGAGTTTCAAATTGGGAGGAAGCTTGGAGGAAAAAAAGAGCCGAATGAGAAGTGGGTCATCCAAATCTTTCAACAATTGTTTGGAGCCCTTCGAAATAGAATAGATTTTCCCCTCCGAGGTATCCATTCGTATGGGAAGATACCCAACCACGAAATTCAGGATCAAAATAGATCCCGCCAAAAGAAGGGCAGCCGTCCAAGAATAAAGGTTTTTCTGACGGCGTAACTTTTGAACGTGTGTCAGATCGGCCATACGCTAAAATCTCCTCGTGGACAACCGTTGAACCGTAAAATAAAGGAAAATAAAAATCATGGAACCAAAATAAAAGAAATCACGAAAATCCCAAACACCCCGCCCCATGGTTTGAAGATGCGACACGATTCCTAAGAAATCCGCAAGCTGAGAAAAAATACCGGGGATCAAATGATAAAACTGGCCAATAAAAAAGAAAAAGGTGCAAAAAACATTCCCCAAAATGAGGGCCACAACCTGATTCTTCGCCAATGAAGAAGCCCATATTCCCAACGCCCCATAAAGGAGACACAACAACAACAAACCCACCAAAATACCAATGCTGCTCCCCCAATCCATTCCCATGGGATGATCCGTCAGAAATGAAATAAAGATGGGATAAAAACCCAGCCCCATAATGAGGAAGGCAGCCAAAATGGCAAATCCCAAATATTTTCCGAGAACAATTTCCCAATCACGAACTGGAAGCGTTGAAAGCGATTCAAATGTCCCACTTCGAATTTCGTCTGAAATCAAGCCCATCGTCAAAGCGGGAATCACAAACCATAATATCCACGGCGCAATGACCCCAACCGAATTGATGGTGGCCTGGTTGTTGTCCAAAAATTCTGATCCAAAAATCCATCCGATAAACCCATAGAAGAAAATGGCCACAATATAGGCCACGGGAGATTCAATGGAATGGCGGAATGTCCGAAAGGCAATGGTTTTGATAACGGAATGATTTAACATTTATTTTCTCCCCCTCTCAGCAACCAAATGGGGATCATGCTCTTTTGTTAACGCACTAAAAATTTCTTCTAAATTTAATTTCTCTTGCTTTAAGGCCAAGATGGGCCACTTTTTCTTAACCGCGATCCGAAACACTTCTTCTCGCAAATCCACCTTCGAATCCGACTCAACAACAAACAAATCCTCTGCCTCTTCTGTGGCGGGCTGAACCTGAACCTGATGGACTCCTTTCAAATCTTTCAAGGATGACTCAACATCCGCAATGGGCCCTTTCAAAGAGACCAACAGACGTGTGACATTCTGAAGCGATCCTCCAATCTGGCTGGGACTTCCATCAGCCACAATTTTTCCCTTATTAATAATGATGATGCGGTCACAGGTGGATTGAACTTCGCTAAGGATATGAGTTGAAAGAAGGAGTGTTTTTTCAGACTTCAAATTCTGAATGAGCCCCCGCACTTCTTTAACCTGATTGGGATCAAGGCCTGAGGTGGGCTCATCAAGGATCAAAATATCGGGGTCATGAAGAATGGCTTGGGCCAACCCCACTCTTTGTCGGAATCCTTTTGACAATTCTCCCAGTTTTTTTCCCACCACAGAACCCAAGGAACAGAGTTTTAAAACATATTTAACCCGGTCCATCCGCCTCGCCAAATCATCAAGGCCACGTAACTTGCCAATAAAATGAAGGTAGTCGGTGACTTCTATATCGTCAGGAAGAGGATTGTTTTCGGGTAAGTATCCCAGCCGGCGGCGAATCTCAAGCGAATGGGTGGATAGATCTTGATCCAGAAGTGAGGCAGTACCATCATCTGGCGTAAGATAACCTGTCAACAACCGCATGGTTGTGGTCTTTCCTGCGGCATTGGGACCCAGGAAACCAACCAACTGCCCTTTCGGAACGTCAAAACTGATCCCATCAACGGCGAGGGTTGTCTCAAATCTTTTGGTTAAGTTTTCAACTCGAATCATAGATAAAAAAAGAAATCAGAAAATTTGGACAACTCATATTTATCCAAATTTGAAAATAATTTCAAGTGCTTAATTTATGAAATTTATTGAAGGTAGCCTAGAGATTTTAACTTTTCAAGCAAATGGTCGGAGATGACAGTTGTTCTTTCAAGAAGATTTCCTTTTCTTTTCAGGGCCTTCAGGTGCGCGTTTATTCTCCGCTTAAAACGATCAAGGATCTTTGGTCTCTTGCTTACCAGGTTCTTCTTCTCCAGGGAATCCTTGTTCATATCAAAAAGTTTCATCTGATGTCTCGGATGGTTCCAGATAAGTTTGAAACGATTGTTTTGCGCCGAGATCACATTGGGATTGCGTCTTGTTGCAGTGGCAAAAGCCCAACTGGTTCCTGAAAGGGATTTTCCGTTAAGAAGAGGGGTTATGTCACGTCCGGCCAAATCCGGCATCTGAACGGTTATACCCGCTTGTTGCATCAAAGTGGGCATAATATCAAGCCAACTGACCGTCTCATTAATAACTCTCTTCTTGGGAGCGGTCCCGGGCAATCGAATCAAGAGAGGGACATTGAGAAGTTCCGAAAACAAGGTGTGGCCATGAGCCCAACTGCCATGATCAAAAAGTTCTTCTCCGTGATCAGATGTAAGAACCACCGTACTGTTCTCCAAAAGCCCCATCTCTTCAATGGATTTTAAGAACGGTCCCAAACGGCGATCAAACTTCCGAACCCCTGCCGCATAACAATTTCGCCAGTTTCGGACATGATAGGCTTTCTTGGATCCTCGCCATGGAATCCGATATCCCAATTCATGCGGAATTTTTTTCCGTTGTTTTTTTGTCAAAACCTGATCCTCTCCTAAACTGGGGCTTTGGGAAAGAATGGAAAAATCCTCTCCTTGGCATTGATAGGGACCATGAACATCCATAAAGTGGAGATAGAGAAAGAACGGTTGGCGAATTTTTCCTTTTCGAATCAGACGAAGGGCTTTGTTTAAAAGAGGAGTGGCAGAGAACACATCGGTATTGGGCCGGGGTTCATAGTATTGATTGAATCCCTGTTGATACCCAAACCGGCGAATCAAAAAATCGTTTGCTACCAATCCCACGGTGTCATATCCAGCACCTTGAAGAACCTCAGCCAATGTCACGGCTTCTTCTGAGAGAACACTGGATTTCACTTTCTTGCTCACCTTTTTCCAATGCATACCCAAATGATCCGTAACCCGATGGGTTTGAGGATCCAAGGAGGTAAACAATGACGCCACCGAAGGTTTTGTCCAAGGCGAGTTAACAATGCAACGTGTAAATCGGACAGAGGAATCGGCAAATCTATCAATATTAGAGGAAATATCCCCTTTAAACCCGTAACACCCCAAGTAATCGGCCCGCAAAGTATCAACAACAATAACAATGATATTCGGACGAATATCATTTGTTGGGGCAGACATTAAAGGGGGAACAAAAAGAAACAGAGATAGAATGAGGGGTATATTTTTTTTCAACTAAATTAAAGCTCTCCTTATTATTTTGACTTATCTGATTCCGACTTAAACACCAAACGAACAAATCGTCCCAGTCCATCCAACACATTTTCATCCTCATGAAGGAAAAACCGAACACCCGGTGGATTACCAGGAATAAGAGATAATACATTTTCTTTTTCGCCTATGATGACTTGATACGATTCTTCACTCAATTGAACTGAAGGTCGAAAAGCAATGAGAAGCGCATCATCTTGTTGATGAACTTCCGAAACCCCTTTCGTTTTAAGGGTTAAGCGCAACGCGGCAGCATCAAAAAAGGTCTTGGCTGGACGTGGCAAGGGTCCACATCGATCAATTAACTCTTCTTTTAGTTTGGCCAGTTCATCTTGGGAGGCATTCAAGACACGTTTGTACATTTGTATCCGCTCGGATTCCGCCGGCAAATAATCATCCGGTAAGTAGGCAGACAAAGACAGCTCCATTGAAGGTCCCTGCGGATCTTCATCCTCCGCCTCTCCTTTAAGTCTCCGAACTTCATCATTGAGGAGATGACTATACGTCTCAAGGCCCACCGCCGCCATGTTGCCGTGTTGTTGAGGTCCCAACATGTTCCCCGCCCCACGTATTTCCATGTCCCGCATGGCCAATCTCAAACCCGATCCAAGTGCAGTAAACTCTCTTAAGGCCTCCAAGCGCTTTTTGGCTTCTGATGTTATGTTCTTGGCGGAGTAGAAAAGATAGCAATAGGCTTTTCGGGTGGAGCGCCCCACCCGACCCCGCAATTGATAAAGTTGGGCCAACCCCATTTCCTCAGCTTCTTCCACAATCAACGTGTTGACGGATGGAATGTCCAAACCGCTCTCAATAATGGTGGTGGCCAACAACATATCCACTTTGCGATGAAGAAAATCATACATGGCCTTCTCCAGTGAGGCCTCTTTCATCTGACCGTGAACCATGGCAATGCGAATGGTGGGCAAAACCGACTCCAACCACTCTTTTCGCGATAGCAATGTCTTCACCCGATTGTGAACGTAAAAAACTTGCCCCCCCCGATCCAATTCTTCTTGAACCGCCCGGGCCATGATGTCGTTGTTAAACAAACCAACGTGGGTACCGATGGGCAATCGTCCTTCTGGAGGCGTCTCAATGATCGATAAATCCTTTATCCCCCCCATCGCCGAGGCCAAGGTTCGAGGAATCGGGGTTGCGGTCAGAGACAACACATCCACATTTTCCCGCAACGAGAAAATTTGATTCTTTTGTTTGACCCCAAACCGATGTTCCTCATCAATAATAAGAAGACCCAAATCCTTTAAATGAATATCCTTGGATAAAAGCCGGTGAGTCCCGATGATGATGTCCACCCCACCGGAATTTAGCCCTTCCAATATTTTCTTTTGTTCTGATTTTTCTTGAAACCGAGACAAGAGCCGGATAGTGACCGGATAGTCCACCAACCTTTCACAAAAATTTCGATAATGTTGTTCTGCAAGAATCGTAGTGGGACACAAAAAACATACCTGTTTTCCGGCCAAGGCTGTTTTGAGCGCCGCCCGCATTGCTATCTCGGTCTTCCCGTATCCCACATCGCCACAAATCAGACGATCCATCGCTTTGATGCTGGTCATGTCCCGTTCCACTTCCTCTAGTGTCTTGGTCTGATCCTGGGTCAACTTATAAAGGAAACTTTCACCAAACTCCTCCTCCATATGGGTTTGGGGTGGAAAGGCATATCCCTGGCGAATCTGACGCTTGGCCGCCTTCTTTAACAAATCCGCTGCCAATTTGGCGACGTCTTCTTTTACTTTCGCTTTGACCCGTTCCCATTTTGCGGAATCCAAGCTGGACAGAGGTGGACGTCGACCCTCCGAGCCCAAATATTTCTGAACTTGCTGCAATTCAAAAATTGGAACATAAAGTTTATCTCCCCCTTTGTACTCCAAGGCAAGGAATTCGGAGGTGACCTTTCCCACCTCTAGAGAGCGAAGCCCAAGGAACCGACCAATCCCATGTTTCTCATGTACCAAGAAATCTTGTGGCTTCAAGTCCACCAGGGAGGACAAACCCTGTCCTTCTTGAAATTTTGGAAGTTGAATCCGTTTCCGGTATCGACCAAATATTTCACTGTTGGCCAACACCGCCTGGCGATAAGTTGGATTCAGAAATCCATGTTCCAAATCACCAATCAAAAGAGGTGGACACCAAGGCGCTCGTTGGCCTTTGGCCGCAAAAAGTGGATCATCCAACAATTCTTCCAAGCGATCCCGTTCCCCCTCATTGTGACAATAAATGACCACACGCCAATCTTCTTCATGCCATTGAACCAATTGATTCCGGACAGCCTCAATGTGGCCACCAAAAATGGGTGGGGGTTGATATTGCTCATGATTTTCCGATAAGGATTGCGGAACAACCAGCGTGGTTTTGGATTGGATTAATCCCTCCGGCAGAACAAAATCATCATTTCCTTTTGAGAAAACAAAACAGTCATATTCTTCTTTTAGGGTTAGAGTTAAATTCTTGTCCTTACCGGATTCAACGGGATAGAGAATGGCTTCGGTGCGATACGATTCGGACCGTTGGGTGGTAAGATTCACGAGGCGGATGGCTTCAATGGTGTCCAAATTCCAGGTGATGCGATAGGGGACAGCCTCCCCTGGAGACCAAATGTCAATCACATCTCCTCTAATAACATACTCTCCCACCACTTCAAGATATTCCGCCCGAGAGTAATTGGCCAAGGCAAGGCGATCCTCAAATTCGGAACGCCGAAACGTTTGACCCGGATGTATTGGAAACGTTCTTTCTTTGAGAACATCAGGGGAATCGCATGGCAAGGTTAGTCCTTGAATGGAACTCACCAATACCTTGGCTTTTCCAAAAAGCCAATCATAGAGACTAACCTGTCTCAATGGTTCATCATGAATAAGATAAGGAACAACTTCAAAAGAAGCCGGAGCAGCCCAATCTTGAGGCAATTTAAATAGAGATTTCAGCGCATCAACCGTATCCAACACATCATCGTCATCCGGCACCACAATCAACACCTTCTCAGATGTGGATTGTTGCAGGAACCACCAAGGAAAAGCTCCTTTGGTCACACCACCCAGTTTTTTTGCAGTAAGGTCCAGGGTCATTAAGTTCGGCACTCCAGTGTTGTCACAGATTCGATATGGGATGTATGAGGAAACATATCCACAGGCGTCACTTTTTTTACCACAAATCTTTTAGATAAGAACTTCAGATCTCTGGCCAAGGTTCCCGGATAACAAGAAACATAAACAATTTTTTTTGGCCTAACACGCAACAGTGCCGTTAACAACGAAGGGTCACACCCTGTTCGAGGCGGATCCAAAAGAACCTTAAGCCGAGATCCTTCTTCTCTAATCCATGAGCGAGAGGGATCTTGAAAAACATTTTCTGCTTTCATACAAGAAAACTCAACATTCCTTACTTTGTTCAATTGGGCATTCATTTTGGCATGGCGAACAGCCGATGCCACCACCTCGACCCCCAATACATATTTCACTTTGTCGGCCGCCAAGATGGCCAGGCAACCCACTCCCGAATACAAATCCAGCAAAAGGTCACTGGGATCTGGATCCAACGCCTCAATGGCTTTCTGATACAAAAGGGCGGCCGCCTGGGTATTGACCTGAAAAAAGGAACCGGGGCCATACCGAAACAACCGGCCACAGAGTTCCTCTTCCAAAAAATCACTTCCACCAATTCGATTCCAGTGCGAACCCAAAATAACATTTCCACGCGCCGATTGAATATTTTGGTGAAGTCCCAAAACTTGAGGAAATTGAGATCGAAGTTCTTTACCGAATTGATTTTTATCTCTGAACTCTGAAGATTTTGTCACAAGCACAACCAGCGCCTGAGCTTTCTGATTGGTTCGAATGAGAAGATGCCTTAGCCAGCCTTGGTGCCGATCCTCATCATACGCGGACCAATGGTGTTGATTGGCGTATTGACGAACAAATTGAAAGATATCTACCGAAAGGGTGGACTGGATGGGACAATCATCAAACTCAACAATCTGATGAGAAGCGGGAGCAAAGAAACCGCCGATAATCTTTCCTTTCTCTTTTCGAAAGGGAATCTGAACTTTGTTTCGATATCGCCACGACTCAGGGGAAGACAACACGGATTCAACCGGCGGCTGAGAGAGACCGCCCAAGCGTTCCAATGTTTCACTGATCAATATTTTCTTGGAAGTTCCCTGAAATCCGATGTCCATGTGTTGCCACTCACATCCTCCACACCAGAGAGGAAAAGCTTGGGATTGGAAGTGCAATGAACATCGGGGTTGTATGCGGTGAGGCGAAGAGGTTTTAACTGAAACAGGAAGGAATCGAGAATAATTTTTCTTGCTCGATTGGGAAACACACTGAACTACTTCCCCGGGCAACGTATAGGGCACGAAAACCACTTTCTCATTAAGTCGGCCTATACCTTCCCCTCCGTTTGCCAATCGATCTATTTTGAGGGTAGTCGATTTCACAACTCTATTAAGACAACAGCGACAGGGCTTCTTTCCCTGTCATTCCTATTTTGACTCCCTTTTCCTCGGCCTTTTTGGTCATTCCTTGAATAGAGGCCTTTAACAGGTCATCCACTGTTTTCACTCCCTTGACCATGGCCGCCGATACCCCCAATTTTTCAGCAGCAGAGAGGTTCAAATATCCACACATAACAAATCCATTAGAAGAATAGACTCCCACCAAAGGAGCTGTAGGAAGGGGAATCTCAAATCCCTGTTCTTTTTTACCGTTTATTTCAACTTCAACTTGAGCCAATTTCAGTTCCTCCTATATATATATGCAAACCATCAGGGGCCATTCTATCACTTGCCATTTGCCATAACCAATGATCCCCAACCAGCCGAACAAGATTCGGTTCGATGGACCCGCGGACTCACGACGGTCCCCTCTTTTTTTCAACAATCTCTCACACATTCGCTGATGCGATCGCCTCAGCGAATGCAAAGGCAACAGGGTCAAATGATATATTAAACTGCTTGATACCGAGACTTGAACGACAGGTGCAGGTCGTGTACAATGCTAATGGTTTTCCCTACCTAAGAAAACGTGAACAACATGACTGAACTATTAACCGCACATATCGGTGGCTATCCTCGGATCGGTGAAGGGAAAGACCATCAACGACACCGAAGGGCTCTTCACCATCTTCAACAAAAGGAGATCTCCACCCACGCCTTTCGGGACGTTGAACAATCGGTCCTCCAAGAGATTGTGAGGGAGCAATTAACATCCGATGTCGATGAGGTCACCGATGGGCATGTCTCCTGGCATGACCCCATTTCTCACTTCACACGAAATGTCTCTGGGATCAGAAGGGGAGGCCTCCAACGATTCTTTGATACCAACACCTATTACCGTGTTCCGGTTTTTTATGGGAAACCAAAAAGAAAAGCCTACTCGGTTTTCAACGATTTCATTTTTACCCAAAACCACTCTTACAGAACTGTCAGAGTCGTTTTAACAGGGCCCTACACACTTGCTCGATTAAGCCGATCCGAGAGCCGTACCTTCGATTCCCTCAAATCTCGGCTTTCCTTTTTTGTGGATCTCATAAAATCAGAAATTCGCGCCCTGGTCCGAAGCAGTGTTAAAGTGATTCAAATTGACGAACCTGCCTTTCCCTTCTATCCCGAAGACATTCATCTTTTCCATAACGCGATGCAGTCCATTCTGCAAATCTGCCAACCGGCACGAACGGTTTTGCATTTCTCTTTTTCACCTTTAAGCCCCATTTACGAACACCTTCTTTCCCTTCCCGTTGATATTCTAAGCTTGGACTTTACTTACGATGGAAAAAAGCTGATCGAAAAACTACAGCAAACGCCCCCCCCAATGGGGATTGGCTTTGGCCTTATCAATGGGCGAAACACACGGCTTGAGGCCATTGATCCACTCATTCGGCTCATGAAAAATTGGTTGGAAAAAACAACTGTCCCCATTACCTATCTCAGCCCATCTTGTGGACTGGATTATTTGCCGCGTCCCTTTGCGTTTGAAAAGCTAAAGCTTCTCTCCAAAATTAAAGAGGAAATCAATGCCAACAAAAAAGTCGGGACAAATTAAATTAACTCCCGGACAAAAAAAGCTCCAATCCATGGGAATCAATCTTCCCCTTCTTCCCATGACCTGCACGGGCAGTTTTCCCAAGAACCCGGAACTAACGGAACTCAAATACCGTGTGCAAAAGGGTTTCCAACAACCCGCTGAACTCGACCGAAAGGAGAGAATGGCGACAGAGAATTGGCTTCGAAAACAAGACAAATGGAACCTTGATGTTGTTGTGGATGGAGAGATGAACCGGGGCGATTTCATCGGGTACTTTGCCAATCGAATTGAGGGATTTGAGCCCGGGGGACTTGTTCGTTGCTACGGGAACCGTTACTACCAGAAACCCGTTATCAAATCAAAATTGCAATGGAAAGAGCCCCTCATCGTAAACGACTGGCGAGGTTTTCAACGAACCACAAACAAACCCCTCAAAGCCATTCTTACCGGCCCCTACACTCTTTTCGATTGGTCGTATAATGAATTTTATTCAGACCGGGAAAGTGGGGTCAGAGATCTCACGGAGATCATCAAAAAAGAAATTGTCTCTCTTCTTGATGTTGGAGCCCGCATCATTCAGATTGATGAGCCGGCCCTTTCTTCACGTCCAGCGGAATTTTCTCTTATTTCCGACTCTTTAAAAGAAATCACCGCGGGCACCCGAGCGTATTTCATACTCCACCATTGTTATGGGGATGTGGTTCCCATATGGTCCAAGATGCAACGTTTACCGGTTGATCAATTTTCCTTAGAAGCAACAAATTCTCAGTTTTCTATTTTGTCTCTCCTCAAAAAGGTTCCCTCACCCAAGGATCTCTCGATTGGGGTGGTGGAATCTCACCAACACAATGTTGAAACCCCACCGGACATCAGTCGGCGCATTCGCAAGGTGATGAAATCCGTCCCTCCGCGTCAATTGTGGTTTTCCCCCGATTGCGGGCTCAAAACCCGTCGCTTCGACGAAGCCGAACGAAAAATGCACGCCCTCTCCCTCGCCATCAAAAAAGTCCGCACATCATTAAGTTAAAGTAATTACCTGAAAAAACTGGTTTGTTGATGTCTTTTTTAGGGATTTTTTCTTCTGATAATCAATGGTTTTCGAAATGTTGCTGACAAAACCGAAAACGCCTTTAAAATTCAGTGTGAATCGGTAGTTTTAGACAGTTAATCTTCAGTGGAAATTCATCCTATTTTAAGGCGATTTTAATCTCCCACCGATATAGTTGTATTAACGCCAAATTGTTCTGACTCTTGGACTTTCGCTTTGCACCAAACCCAATAAAAAATCATATGAACCTAACCACTTTCTTCACAAAGGGATTTTCCATTCTGTTGGGGATTGTTTACCTCGTCTCCCAAAGTGTGTTGGTGTATGCCTCCGAAATCAACTCTGCCAACCGGCAGGCAGGATTTTGGAAAGATCGCCAAACAGCCATAAAAACGAAAAAGCAAGTCCCTGATTCCTCTCCAACACTCGCCCAATTACCGGCCACCCTATCTTCCTCCAATTCCAATCACGTGTTAAAGAATTTGCCTTTCCCAAAATCAATCACTCCAAATTCCGCGCTTCCGAAGACCAACAAGGAATGGAACACGCGCACCCTTGCACCCCCAATTCAAACCCTGATGGAATCCCTCCCCCACCAATTTGGCTCGGTTAGGAATATCTCTCTTCCCCCCTCAATGAAAAATGTTGTTTTCCATATCCAAGATATTCACATGAACACCGAGGCCCAAAATAATATTGGGGCGGCCATCCAATCACTTGTTCAAAAAAACCAAATCAACTTCGTGGCCTTGGAAGCCGCCTTTGGCCCCATTGATCTAACCCCCTTTCAAACCTTTCACAACCAGGACATCATTCATAAAGTAGCCGATTATCTGTTTCGGGAACACAAGATTACAGCTCCTCTTCATACCGCATTAAAAAGCTCCCTCCCCTCTCCTCCTTTGATTGGTATTGATGACAAAGAACAATACGACGCCAACGTGGAAGCGGTAAGAACCTCTTTTCCATTGAAAGAGAAATATCGAGAATTTCTGAAACAAGAAAAAAAGACCTTATGGATGGAAAAACGAACGGTTTCAAACAAAACCCTAATTGATTTCGATAACAAAGTTCACCAATACCACACCAACAAGCGGAGCCTTGGAAACCATATCACCTTTCTCTCCAATTATTTTTCAAAGCTACCCAAACAAACAAGTCTGTTTCTCAAAGCTCTTCATATCGAAACCACCCTCAATTTCAATAAAGTGGCCGCCGAACGATCAAGCCTCCTATCTTCCCTCTTACGCAAACTTAATTCCGAGCAAACATCCTCACTCCTCCAAGTAAGTGTCCACTACAGACTGGGAAAAATACCTCATTCTGATTTTTATACCTATCTCAAAGGCATATGCAAAAGAAACAAAGTGCCCCTAAAAAAATATCCCGCCATGAAGGACTACGTTCGCTACGTTCTCCTCTCCGATAAAATAAACCCAGCACGCCTCCTCCAAGAAATTAGAGAGCTGGAAGAAAAAGCCTATGCCTCCCTCATTACGAATGAAAAGGAAAGAAAACTGATTGACCGGTCGCGACAGTTGTACTTGATAGGAAAACTGGTGGACTTTGCGTTAACGAAAATGGAGTGGAAAGAGCTGAAGGCCGTGCGTGGTCCGCAGTCCGGAGTCCGTAGTAAATTTTCAAACCACGGACTACGCACCACGGACCACGGACTGCCTTTCGAAGCTTTCTACCGTTTTGCCGAATCACGCGACCAAAAAATGGCAGAGAACCTCATTAATGAAATGGAAAATCGAGAAGCAAAAATCTCAATTCTCGTTACTGGCGGTTTTCATTCACACGGCATCAACAAAATTCTCAAAGAGAAAGGAATCGGCATTATCAACTTTGTTCCCAAACTCACAAAGGTGGAGACAGAGAAGGGATCATCCTACCTTAGCGTTTTTGCTCAAGAAAAATCCCCTTTAGAAGACCTATTTGAAGGGCAGAAACTGTTTTTGGGACAACCTCAAACACCGGATTTGATGATGGAGGGACCTGTTGTTGCCGCCACGTTAGATCATACCCGTGCTGATGAGGCGCTGGAGGAGCTCGCGCCAGATCGTCCCTTAGCCGCCCGTGACAACACCACAGATGAAAACACCAAAACCATAGTTATTAAGAATACCGAAACAGGTATTGAGGTGGAATCTGTTGTAACAGAAGATGAAAACGGTCTTCATCCGCAATTTCGACGTCTTGGAACAACGCTTGGGTCAAGAGCCAGCCAAATCACTGATCGTTATATAACCCAAATTCAACATACGTGGGATAGAAATCCCCTTTCTGTTATCCTTCCTGTTGCCTATGGATCGTTAAGTGCCGGGATTATCCTTTCATTAACATTCCATCTCCCGCAACTCACCACCGTCTTGGTAACAGCCATGGCTTTCGTTCCTCTGGCCAATGTCAATTTTACACCGTCTCCCATCACTCATGATCAAATCGTTGAACAAAACATCACCAACTTCTACAGAGAAGGAGAAGGATTCGACTGGGGGCTCTACATCGCTTTGATGATTCATCTTCGGGACCTCCCAGACAAAGCCTTAAGGGCCACCTATATAAAAAGAATCACCGATAGCTTTACCCAGCTACACGATGCCATTCCCGTTCGCCCCCAAGATGCGAGCTATCCTGACCATGTTCGTCGCGCGCAAAGGGCTTTTGCCAATACCCTCATCCACATTGTGAGAGAAAGAGTCAACGACCGATTCTCTTTTGAGTCAGCCAGGGAAGAATTGGCGCGTTTTCGACAAACCGGATCCAAGAAACAGGCCCTCGTGGAATCCGTTAACAACGGGTTTGATGCCATGGGCGATCCCCTGGGACGGCTCGGGAAAGGAGCACTTCAGAATCTGGCTTGGTTAGAAGAACAGGAAGAGACCCTGATTTATACCAGCATCGCAGAGAATGATCGGCGTCATCGTCATTCATTGGTTTTTCGGTTGGGATCAGATAACAACGTTCGGCTGGATTTCGCCCGTGAGAACTTAACACGCGATCATCTTGAGGGAACCCAGGTTTCAACACATAAGAACAACCCCATTGACCCAAAAGAGTTGGATCCCTACCTGAACAAAAAGCTTCAATATTCCCGCCGGGGAGAGGTCCGTCCTTTGTGGAGGAGACGCCCCATCAACGAATTAAGGGACTTTGAAGATTTGGAAGGCCATCCCCTTACGTATCGGCTTGGGGATGAAAAAGTTGGCATGGCCTTAAGTAACGACAACCATGATCTAACAGTGTCGGACTCAGGCCATGGAATGGGATTGGATGTTCTCTTGTTTGTGCTTCCCGTCAAAGACATCACCAACCGGCGAACCAACAGAGAATTGAGCGCGGCTTTGGCAAAGGGTGATGTTACCGCGGATGGACAGGATCTTTTCTGGAAACCCCGAAAAAGAAGGTCGGACACCTCCTCGGACATCAGTCTCCTGGTGGGAGGAACGGAGGTGGAAACCTTGTCCTTTGAAGGGACAAACCTCCCCGAAACAGTGGTATTGGACCTTCCCACCGCCGCCCATCAGGAAGAAGACCGAACCCATATTGTTTTGGAAAAGGTGGCCATCCATGCCCTCACCGAATTAATGGATCAGGCCATCGCGGCTTTTGAACGCGATCCACCCAAATACGCTCCCCTCATCAACGCCCTTCATTTGTTGTCCGTGGAACTCAAAAAACCCGCTCGCCTCAAAAGTCGGAAAAAAGAGGATGACATGGTTTTTCAGCTTCACACACGGCTGAAAAAGGTTCTCCCGAATCTTGATACAACCCAATGTGTCCTTATGCCCAATGTATCCGCCAATGACCTTATTCAGCCGGAGGTGTTCAATGGAAGGGCACCCGTATACTTAACATCGGAGCTCTTTCGATTTGATCCCCGGACCGTGGGAGCCGATCTTTTGTCAACGGAAGGAAAAAGTGTCTGGTCCGTTCCGGGATTGACCAGACCTTATCAACGCGTGGGACAAATGCTGCTCTTGAACAAGGAGCTAACGGATTACCATCAGGACCAAGCCTTCGAAGGACATCCCTCTGTCATCCTCAACAGTCTTCTTTCGGTTTGGCCGGGTTATTCCACCAAACCCAAACCAGAGGCTGTTCTTCAGGCCAGAAAAGAAAGATCCGCTCAAAAAGCAACAGAAGCCGAGTCTGAACAAGCAACCCCTGATGAACAGAAAGAAGATTCCCGCATCACAACCTTGTTAAAGAGCGTCCCTGGTCCCTTTCAAGAACGATTCCGCCCTTGGTTACAGGTTAGCCGGGTATTAGACACGCTTTCCGATTCGGAGGTTTTGAACAAAATCACCAAAATGATCAGCCTTTTCGAATTTTTGGAAAGCTCCGGATTGTTGGGCCCGAACCTCTCGATAGACAAAATGATGCAGAGGTCTTTGGAATTTGGTTTTCCCATTAATTTTGATCATCCAAGGGTGGTAGGAAACAAAATTTTCTTTGATAATCATCTTTCTCATACTCCCACGGCTCTTTGTTTCCTCAATTCCTCAGGTGAAATTGTCCAAATTAAGGGAATCGATGTTCCCCCATTCCCAACGAATCAGCAACAATGGCACTATACACACGTTTATGAAATTGAGGGTCAGCTCTTCCTTGATCTCTTAATGAAAACGGGAGAAATTGAGAACGAACCCATCTATGCCCGATTTGCTTACCATCTAACAGAAGAAGGCGACGCCATCCCCATCACATCACCCATTGAAAAGGGCCCCCTCATCTCAAATGATATCTTGGAATTGGGAGGGGAAGCCTACGTTATGGTGCAAAAGGCTGCTTTGGATAGTGATAAAGAATCGGAAACTTACAACCTGTTCAAATTGGAGAACCCCACAACAGCCGTTTCTTTTGGAGAGATATCGGAACTGAATTTCGTGAAAAAGCCAGAAAAAGTTGGGGACACGTTTTTTGGCCTGATCGCATCGGGAGTGGACAACCTGGAATGGATCTCCTTTTCGCGTGATGGAAAGATATTGTCAAGAGCCTTATTGGGGAGAGGAATCGAAGTTGCGGATGATCCCTTACAAGTTGCCGGACGATATTATTTAAAGACGGTCTCTTCTCAAGGTTCGGAAAATATCTGGAAAATTCATGAGTTATCCCATCAATCTCCGCCAAAGGTTCTCTTTGGTTCAACGAACCAACCGGATATCCAAAAAGCCGGCGACAAGATTTTTATTAGCCTGGTCTTGGAACAGAAATTATTTGAAGTTACCAAGGAAGGCTCTCTCCGAGAAGTTAAGTATTTACCTCCTTTCGATAGCGTCTCCATCGTGGGATCTGGCAAAAAGAGAACCTACGTTGTTACTCATGATCGCAAAACCCAAAACACCCTTTCAGCTTTCGATTATGTCGATGGGGAGCTGAAGTCAACAACAATTGTCCAGAATATTGTTGTGTGGGGGCAATCCTTTATAAATGGTGGGTGGCTTTATATTCCATATAAAACAGACCACACTTCCCCGTACTATACTCTAGAAGCGTTCTCCCTAGATGGAAGAGCAGGCCAATCCCTCCATATTTCGGATCGGCACTTAACCCACTTTGAAACTCCTTCCGGATTTTATCTTCAGAGCCAGGTTTTAGAATTCCTTAATAAGGATTCAAGACCCTCGAAAATACATACCATTCTCCCTGAAAAGGGCAATCTTCTTCTAGATCGATATACTCCCTTTACCTTGATAGGAACCTTGGATCCTACAACCCAACACGCCAACCTCGTTGCCTCCACTGACAATCAGGATAAAATTCTTTTAATCGAAGATTTAAATGTCCCCAACGACACCAAAGTTCGTGTCTCACCGGTCGGCCTTATCTCAGAAACTCCCACTGACAATTATCATCTCATTCCACTCGATCCCTTGAATTTGGTGAGAACAGGGGGTGCGTTGGATTTTGATTCGATTGAGGTTGATTCGGATTTGGATGACAAGGAAAAAAGTCAATTCACGGAGAACCTTCTGCTCCAAACAGAGAAGGATCTGACCTGGGCAGCCAACCTTCTTCCCTTTACCAATTGGGCGGCCTTGGAACGGTGCCAGCCCTCAACCCGAAAGGTTCTTTTTGAAACAGCACAAGAGTTTCAAACGGATGGGCGTCGAACCATTGGTCGGTTTCTCAGTCACTGGAACCAGGTAGAACGGGGAGATAACTACGACGTTGTTCTTACCCATTGGTTGCATTATTTCGAAGCCAATGCTGAGCAAGCAGAAAGTCTTTTAAAAGCCTTGGACCGCTTTGATGAATGGGACATTCTTTCAAGTCGGACAACCGCCGTTGAAGCAAGAGGATCGAATCCTCTTTACCAATATTTGCGAGGGGAAATTGATATCCGAGACGTGCATTCCGCCGAGGCAGAAGGGGCGCAAGAACCCAAACCGGTAATTGTATCCGAATTAAACAATGTCCCCTTTTCAGCCTACATGGGATTGAGGTCCAACTCCGATCTTCTGCAGAGAAAGCGTATTCTGGATACAAATGGAAAAATGATTGGACATCATCCCGTCTCGTTTGATGAGGTCGCAGAAGCCTTAGGAGAGGCGAAGGATGTCGGCTATGAGGGAACCAATACCATTTTGGAAGGGGCAGCGGGATCGGAGGTCAACCTTGATTGGGTCCGGGAAGGCGCCCAGAACGGCATCAATGCCAGCCTCAAAGCCGGCAAAACACCGCGGGTGGAATTTGATATGAAAGCGGTTTCGGTCCCGGGGGGCGTGGATGTCTATGAAACGGTAAAAGACTACGGAATTGGACAGGATGTTTTTGAACTCCTATTTGAAAACTTCCCATTTGAACGAACCAGCTTTCAACCGGGAATGGATCCCTCACGGGGATTCAACGGAAAGGGTTGGTTAAAATTCCTACTGGGATGCAATCGCGTTCAGATAACAACAGGGAAACCAGATGAGAATACCCATGTCTTTGTGGAATTGGAAAAGAATTCCCAAGATATTTGGATGGTGAAACGCTCTCAAGTTCGCAAAGGACATTTCGACGGGTATGTGATCGAACGAATTCACCACAGAAAAGGAACGTTCCAATCACTCCAGTTTGAATTGGGGGCTCATGCGGCGCTCATTGCCGCCGAACTGCAAGTTGCAGCCGGGGCGGTTCCAGGGGCCGAACTTGCTTTTATGGGGACTCCCGTTTCAGAAGATCCAGAAGTATTGGCCTCTGTGCCCTGGGCTGATGGGGAAGCGATTGAGGTTATCCGAACCCGCTCCCACCAAAGCCGGATTCGGCAGGCTGGGTATACCGTTATGGGTCTTGAGATGGATCCGGAAGTCATCGAACTTCTTCCCCCAAAATGGCTAACGATTCTTCGGGAGGAAGGCCTCTCTTTTAACCTCCCCTCCAGCATCAATTCTCACGACTATTCCATTGTGCTTAATTCCAACCGATCGGCCCTGGCGGAAAAAGACGATTACATTGAACGACTTAAAAAAGCCGTTTTCTATGCCACGGCCCAAACCATCATGAACTTGGTTTTAAGAGAAAACAACCGGGTTGTGGATATTCCCTACGATGTGGCCTACCGAAGTGAACATCTCACTCCGATAGCGTCAAAAGGCGAAAATTTGGCTACCATGCTTAATGAGACAGACTATTGGGAAAAAATACCATACCGACGATTTACAGAAGTGGCCCAAGATCCCATCAATTTATCCCTGTTTTATACCCATCTTGAGATTCCGAGATCAAGCGACAATTCGGAGCCCGTTTCGATTGAATTGCTTCGGCAGAATTTGCACCCGGCTGCCAGGGAAATGGAAGAAGGAGAAACAGACGGACCTGCGATGCAGAAATGCAAATTGTTTATTGAAGGATTTAAAGGATTACAATTTCGATTCAATGAAGTGATGTCAGATAAAACTTCTCGACATCTAGCCACCCTAGTCCAAGAGGATGATGTTTCTGAGGCAGAAGATCAGAGTGCTCTTTCAGCTGAAGACATCCAAAATCGTCGATTTCTGTCTCAATATATCTCCTCACTCCTTTCGCCAATACTCCAAAAATCAACGGGTCAGGTCGATCCTTACAAAGTTTCTTTCATGAGAAATCCAACCAAGCGATTGGCCGATATGAATCCCCGGAGGGTATGGTTTAATACCAACAGAGACCCTGTGCAAACATGGCTCAACAAAATTGGCGAAATAAGAGCCGGCAACCGCTCTCCCAACGAATTGTTCTCTCTTGTATGGAGTGCATTCCGTGAATCCCTGCACGAATACCGCCACAGTCGGGATGGAACCGAACACGAGGACAGCCCTCACGATGATGCCTTCGTCGAGCGTATGAGAGACGATCATTTGGTTCTTATCGGAGAGCGTGTTTCACCAGAAAAAATCCTACGAGAGATGATGGCTTCCACCCAGACAGGCCAAGATTCCCTTAGCGGCGGGGCCAGCAATTTTCTGGAACTCATTCTTCGGATAAGGGGTTTTAAACCCGCCCAACTTGTTTGGACGTTGGTTTATGTCCTCTTCTTTGAAGGTGTTGTTATACGTGCTGTTCTTCACAATACAGGACCCCCTGTTTGGTTGGGCTTGTCCTCTGGTTTCCTTATTTTTGCCCTCCTTTTCCTTACTCTCCATCTCGCTGCCCGCCTCATTCTTTACCGCCAAGGTCCCATCTCCGGCTTGTCGGTTGCCCTCGGTTCGCTTAACGATGTTTTCGTTCTCTCGATTTATAGTCTCCTTCCCCCTTTCTTTGGAGCTGTTCCTTATGCCACGTGGATGCCGATTCTCGCTCATGTGGGCATTGATGCCGCTTGGATGGCGTGGGAAACGAGACAACCCGTTTCCTATCGTACCCGAATTCGACGCGCGTGGGATAGCAATCCCCTTTCGGTCATTCTCCCGATTGGGTATGGCTCTTTGACTGCAGGTATTATTCTTTCACTGACCTTTAATATTCCCCTACTGACAACAGCCCTTGTCACCATCATGGCTTTCATGCCTTTGGCCAATGTTAACTTTACTCCACCCCCTGTTACCCATGAACAAATCGTTGAACAAAATATCGCCAAATTTTACAGAGAAGGAGAAGGATTCGACTGGGCACTCTATATTGCTTTGATGATTCATATTAGGGATCTTCCGGATAAACCGTTGCGGGCTGCCTATATGAAAAGGATCATGGATAGCTTTATCCGTTTTCACGACGCGATCTCCCTGAAGCCGCAAGATGCCGAATATCCAAATCAGCTCCACCTCGCCCAAAGATGGTTTGCAGACGAACTCATCACCATTGTTCGAGAGAGAGTGAAGGATAGATTCTCTTTTGAACCAGCCCGCGTTGATCTGGTTCGGTTCCGGCAATCGGGGTCCAAACTGCAAGCCTTGGTGGAGTCCGTAAACAATGGTTTTGATGCCATGGGGGTTCCGTTGGGAAGACTGGGAAAGGGGGCGTTGCAGAATCTGGCCTGGTTGGATGAGGAAGGAGAAACATTAACCTACACCTCTGTTGCCGAAAACGATCGTTTCCACCGAAACTCTTTAATTTTCCAATTGGACCCACAGGACAACGTCCGTTTAAATTTCACCCGTGAGAATTTTGATCAGAGCCAACCCAAAGGAACCCAAGTCACAACCCACCAACTTGAACCCATTCAATACAGTGACCTTGATCCCCATTTGAATCAGAAACTTCAATACTCACGGCGCGGACCAGTCGGGACTTCCTGGCGGCACGATCCCATCAATGATCTTAGGGGATTGGAGGATCCAGAAGGGAATCCTATCACGTATCGTCTTGGAAAGGATCCCGTGGATATCAACTTAACAAACGAAAACCGTGATTTAATGGTATCGGATTCGGGACACGGGATTGACTTGGATGTTCTGTTGTTTGTGCTACCGGTAAAAGATACCACCAACCGACGAACCAACAAACAACTTAACACCGCTCTTCGGGCCGCCGATCTTTCCGCGGATGGCCGGGAATTGTATTGGAAACCCGACAGAGAAACCAAAGAGGGGCCGCTCTCGGGTAGTCTCCTGGTTGGAGGAACAGAAGTCGAGACACTCAATCTCGAGGGGACGAATCTTCCAGAGACCGTTATCATCGACCTTCCCACCGCTTCTTTCCAAGAAGAAGATCGATCCCACATTGTTTTGGATGAGATAACCGTCAAAGCCCTGACCGATTTAATGGATCAGGCCTTTACGGCTTTTCAGAGAGATCCCCCAAAATACGCCCCCTTGATTAACGCCTTGTATGAAATATCCAAAGAATTGATGGATCCCTCTCGCGTTCGCAGCGAAGATGAGGAAGCGGACTTAGTGAACCAACTTCGGGTAAGACTCACAACAGCTCTTCCCAATGTTGATACCGCAAAATGTGTTCTCCTCCCAAATGTGATGGCCGGTGATTTGATTCATGGTGACTTCCTAAAGGGAAGAGCCCCTGTTTATCTCACCCCCGCCTTATTTGAATTTGATCCCTCAACCATTGAGGGGGAACTCCTCCCCTCCCGTGGCAAGAGCATCTGGTCGGTCCCCGGCTTAAAAATAGCTTATGTGCGCGTTGGCCAGATGCTTCTTCTGAACAAAGCGTGGACCAATTTCTATCAAGAACAAGCCTTTGAGGGCCGGCCCTCTGTGATGCTCAACCGTCTGATGGACTTATGGTCTGGGTATTCCACCAAACCTCCCGCGGAAGCCGAACTTCTTCCAAAGGAAACGAAAACCAGGGAACCCGAAGAAGAGGCTGCCTCCGATATCCTTTCCACTTGGGAAGGGAACCGAAAGGATAAGATCGACGCGTTTATAAATGAGGTTTCTCCTCCGTTTCAGCGAATCATCGCGAGCTGGTTGAGGTTGTGTCGCACTTTTGATTTCCTTTCAATTGAAAACCTCAAAAACAGAACTCATAAAATGGCCGCTGTCCTGGCCTTTAACCAGCGGGTTGGTTTGGGTAGCCTGAAAACAGCCGGGGTACAGGTACTCACGGCGCACCCCAGAATGTGGAAGGTGGAAATGAATATAAAAGGAAATGAAAAACCTTCTGGGTTCACCTACTTCCACACCAATGAGGAACTGTATTATTTGACACCAACCGGTGAATTTGGACAAGTTGATGGAATCCGAAATCCCTTTCAACCTGAGGAAAAAGTTACCTGGACCGACCTTATCCTCTTCCAATTCCAAGGTAACATCTATGCTCGATTTACCATGCCGAGATCCCCAGTTGCGGGTCGTACCGAATTGGGCATTTCCATTTCCCATATAACAGCAACCGGTGAAGCCCTTCCCATCACCACGCCATTGGAAGGATGGGAACATCAAAATCGAATCTTAAAGGAAATTGATGGGGAACCGTACTTAGGGGTTCAAAAAATCGCCGGCGATAGGAGCAGTCGGCTGAGACCGTATCATTTGTTCAAATTAACGAGTCCAACAAAAGCCATCACGATAGAGGGCTTACGGGACAGAACAATACTCGGCGATCCTTTCTCCTTATCCGATGAAAATTATTTCATGAGTCCAACATCCCATGGCAACTTGCATTTGTTGACTCTATCAAAGGAGGGAACCATCCTCTCGGATCACAATTTGGGGATAGGAATCAAACCCAGGAGAGAAGCTCTCCTTATTGGAGACCACGCCTATTTCAGAACCGCCGAGCAAGGCGAGTCTTCTGAGAGCTATTACAAGATCACCAAGGGGCGTCCCCCAGAGAAGGTTTTCCAATCCGATGGATTAACCGAACCTTACAAAGCAGGAGATCGCCTCTTTATCTTTGACAAAGGAAAGGAAAATAAATTATACGAGGTTCACCCAGAAGGAAAGGCAATTGAGATCAAATCGCCGGTAAAAATTCAAGACATCCATAACTTTATCCCCGTTGGTCAAGAAATTTATTTTGAATGGACGACAATTCATGGCAAAAATAATCTTTCTCCTCTTCCTGATGCAGATGGTAATTTTGATTCCGCGGATTGGTTTTCCGACATTGAATCGGTGTCTCGCTCCATCTTCAACGAGAATTATACTTACCTGACCATCAAACATAAGGCATCCCGAGCAAACGAGGTCTACGCCATTTCCCATGGCGATAAACTTGAATTTACGAAAATCGCTCAAGATTCAAATTTCCTTTTGCAAACCCCGGATGGCATATACGTTGGTGGAGATTTTCCTTATACCACCAACAATTCTGGACTTAATTTAATTAAGAAAGGCTCTCATCCTTTGAACCAAGAAAAAATCATTGAGGATGCAAGGATTACCTTTCTTGATCAATCAGGTCCCCTCACGATTGTTGGGGTAGACGTCCTTAATTTTTCAGGCCGAAAGGAGCTCTACGCCCTAACACCCGAAAGAGAAAAAATTCTTTTGTTGGATGATTTTTCCTTTCCTCCGGACACCAAATTTCATTTGACACCCGCTGGTCTTGTCCTTATTAGTACGAACGGGGAGCTGGGAATTATTTCCATTGATCCCCTCTCCATGATGACAGAAAAAGGGGTTCGTGATTTTGATTCCTTAAAAGTCGACCCGGACTTAACCGAAAAGGAAAAACGTCAATTAGTCCAAAATCTTCTCCTCCAGGGAGAGGACAATTTGGATTGGGCCGCTCCTCTTCTTCCCTTTGTTCCCTGGGCTGCTTTGGAACGATGCAATCCGGAAACAAGAAAAGCCATAATCCGAACCGCCCACGGAAAACAAGTCCAAGCACGGCGCCGGATTGGTCACTTCATGACACTCTGGAACCAACAGGAACAGGGAACCAATTTTAATACCGTCCTAAGGCGATGGCATAATTTCCATGAACGGAATTTTCTGCGGGCCGAAGCACTTCTTAGGGCACTGGAAAGCAGAGACAACTGGAATCTGCTTTCAAGTCAAACCACCGAAACCGAAGCAAAAAAAGCTCCTTATCTTTACCGGTATCTGCGAGGGGAAATTGAGATTCGGGCTGTCCCCCCTTCGAGAAAAGATTTTACCCCACGGTTAGAGGCTCCTATTGAATCCTTAAACAATGTTCCCTTTTCGGCTTTTGTGGGATTAAGGTCCAACCGCGATCTACTTCAGAGAAAACAGATTCTAGATGCAGGCGGAAAGGTTATTGGACATAATCCGGTTTCCTTGAATGAAGTTTCGGAAGCCCTGGGAGAAGCAAAGGAAGTGGGATTCGAAGGGACAGAAGCCATGTTGGAAGCAGCCTCCGGACCCGATGTCAGTCTTGATTGGGTAAGGGAAGGAGCCCAGAATGGCATTAACGCCAGTCAAAAAGGTGGCAAACCAGCCAAGGTGGAATTTGATTTGAAGGCCGTTGTTGTTCCCAATGGTGTTGAGGTTCATGAATCGGTCAGGGATTATGGAGTGGGACAAGACAACTTTGAAATGTTCTTTGAGAACTTTCCTTTTGAGCGATCCAATTTCAAACTAGGAGATGATCCCTCCATGGCCTTTAATGGAAAGGGATGGTTCAAATTCTTACTGGGGACAGATCGTGTGGAGATCACCACAGGGAAAGAAAACGAGAAAACCCACTTGTTTCTGGAATTGGAAAGAAGGCCAGATGACCGATGGTGGGTGAAACGCTGTGAGGTTCGTAACGGACGTTTTGACGGATATTTCATTGACCGAATCACCCATCGAAAGGGAACCTTTCAATCCGTCCAAGGTGATTTGGAAATCCACGCCGCTCTTATTGCCGATGAACTTCAAGTTGGGGCCGGCGCTGTCCCTGGGGCTCAACTCACCTTTATGGGAACACCTGTATCAGAAGATCCGGAGGTTTTGGCGTCGGTGCCCTGGGCAAAAGAAGAAGCCGTTGAAATAATTCGCACCACGTCCCATCAAAGCCGGGTACGCCATGCGGGATACAACGTGCATGGGCTCAAAAGCGATCGGGATGTGATCAAACTCCTTCCTCCCAAATGGTTACAGATTTTGCATGAGGAAGGACTCTCCATCAATCTCCCCTCAAGCAAAAAACGGCATGTCTATTCCATTGTGCTCAACTCCAACCGATCAGGACTGGCGGAAAAGGATCCATACATAGAACGACTGCAAAAAGCGGTCTTCACTGCTGTTGGACAAACCATCATGAGGGTCGTCCTTAAAGACAACCGGAGGGTTGTGGATATCCCTTATGACGTTGCTTTTCTGTCGGAGCATCTCACTCGAAAGGGAACCCAAGGTCAAAAACTGGCTGAAAAATTAAATCAACCGGGTCAATGGGAGAAGGTGACGCATGCGGATCTGACCGAGGTGGCCGAAAGTCCGGACAACCGGTCTTTCTTCTATACGCATCTCGAGATTCCCCGATCAGAAGAATCCCGCGAGATGGTTTCCCTCGTCATGTTACGAAACAAAGTTCAAGCAGCAGCCCAAGAAATCAATAACGGAAAAAAGGATGGGCCAGAAAACCGGAATTTGTCGTTGTTTGTTGAAGGATTCCCTGGATTGCAAGCGCGCGCCAGCGAAGCCCTAACGGACGCCTCTTTTAGAAAAATGGCGACCGAGACAAGAGCGGATGATCTTTCTGTTCCCGAAATCGCCGCAACACTTTCCCCGACAGAACGAGAAAACCGGGAATTCTTGGCGACCTATATTTCTGAGATTATGACCCCCCTCATCCGAAGATTATCCGGCCAAACAAGAGCCATCTTTAAGGTGGGTTACATGACAAACAAATCCAGCCGATTGGCCAATATGTATCCCATGGGCGTAACGCTAAATACCAATGCGGACAAAGTGAAAAAGTGGATTAACGACATTGGAGAGGTCATGAGAGGAAATATGCCTCCTGAAAACTTTTACACTTCTATATGGGAAATTGTTGACGACATGGTTCACGAAAACCGCCACGCCCGAGACGGCACCAATCATATCCAAAGTACCCACGATGACGCCTTCGTGGAACGCATGCGGGAAGATCAACTCATGTTAATCGAAGACCTGGTCTGTCCTGAACTCATCATTAAAACCCTGAAATCTCTCCACCAAGCCGCCACACAATCATCCGATGGCGCCACCGGCACCCTTGCCAGCAACTTCCTTTACCTCTTTCTTCGAATGATGGGATTTGATGCCTCTCCCCGGATGTATCTCACCCTCTTATTTTGGGTTCTTCCCATTGAAACCGGAGGAATGATTTTGGGATTTCCCCTGTTAGGAGGAATGACCCAAATAGCGGTGTTCGGAGGCATTCTCTTGGCACACTTTTTGGTTCGGGTTTTCAATCCAGATGTACGGGCCCGAACGGTGGTATGGGGTTCCATCAGCGACACCGTGGTGTTCAGCGCCTATCTCTTTTTTCCATGGTGGCTTTCCGATTCCTTTTTGGGATGGTTGATTCCCATTCTTCTTCATCTTTGGATCGATTCAAATTGGATGGCGGCCGATATTCAGGCTTTCCAACGAAATTACCGACGAATCCAATTTATTGAATCCCATTGGGAACAGGAATGGCCTTCAACAACACCAACGACGATGGATTCTCACCTGGCATCAACATTACGAGACAAGACAAGGGATCTCAATCGGTTGGCAATAGAAATGGGAATTAAAGAAGACCTGGAAACGCAGATCCCCCGAGAAAAAACCGAACCTTTTCACCAAGCCTTGGTGGACCTCTCTCATGTCGTTGTCCCGGACTTGGATATCGAACGGCCAAACAAGGGAAGGATTCCCGTTTACGAACTTCGGAATTCGATAGTAAGGCTTTTTATCGCGCTCAACCAATACCGCCTATTGGATTCAGGCGTTCTCCTGTATTTCGATCCCGTTGGAGAGGCTCCTTTTGTTGTTTTGGATGTTACGTCCTATCGGATATCTCACCATGGTGACAACACAATCCTTCAAACCGTAATGGATGAGGATAATTTGGGAAAGTTGACAACCTCGCTGGCAACCAGCAGGGGTCTTAACCACATCTTTTACTCTGATTCTGTAAGGGATGTATTAATTGAAGAGCAAATGCAATGGGAGAATTTATACGACGACGCTGCAAAAACCAACCCGGCGCTGGATGGAATGATCTCCCTTATGAAGAAAATTCCTCCAGAGAAAAGAAGCGAAATTATAGAGAAAAGAATCATTGTCGAAGAATGGGATCATATTTCCCAAGCTTCCCGTCTTTCCTTTGATGAAATTCCCCTTCGTGAAAAGTTAAAAAAGGAAATGGGAACGGAAAGACAAAATGTGTTTTTTGAAACCCTTCTGGAAAGAGGCTTCTATTATTATCAACTTCATGATCTCTCTGAGAGTGTTATTAAAAAAGCGATGAACGAAGCCCGTTCGTATCTTGTCAGTTTCTTGGGATCTCCTTCGCCCTTGATACAACAGGTGATTCTTTTTGACTTCGTCTCAATGGCTCTCGGATGGAAACAGGATCCGTCCAAATTTGATGAGCACCGGTGGGGGGCCATCCTGTTCCTTTCGGCTCTTTCCGGTAGCCTTTTGGAAAAGGACTCCCGGGCCGTACACGAGAACCATTTTGTTTACTTAAAAAGCTCCCTTCCCTTACCCATCGCCAAACAAATTATCGAACTCTCTCCAGAAAAGTTATGGAAAAAGGTACGCCGCACCGCGGGTCTTCCTCGTAAAAGGGCAAAATCGATTCGGTCGTCCATCAACGAATTGCGGGACGATACGGATGTGGGAGCCATCAGCAGTGATTTCCTTGGATTAAACCTCCGCCTTGCTGGGTTCAGACCGGCCCAACTCCTCTGGACCTTGCTCTATGTCCTCTTGATTGAAGGTGTTCTTATTCGCCTGGTTCTTCACAACACAGGGCCTCCTGTTTGGTTGGGTGTCTCGACCGGTTTTCTTGGTTTTGCGGCTCTTTTTGTCTCTTCTCACCTCGATGCCAGGATGAAGCTCTTCCGTCAAAACCAAATATCGCTCTTAACTGTCCTTCTCGGTTCGATAAACGATGTTTTGGTTCTCTCTCTTTATGTTTTTCTTCCCTCTTTCTTGGGATCGGTTCCTTATGCCACATGGATGCCAATCCTTGTTCATGTGGGAATTGATGCCGGTTGGAAGGCGTGGGAGGTTCGCCAAGAAAGAACAAAACGTGTGTCCCCTTCTCTTACTCCACCTCTCCCAACAGAAACGGATCCGATCATCCGTGAATGGGGAGATGCCGTCATTGCGGGTGCGAAAGATTTTGTTCAAGGAAGAAAAGAGGAGGTGGATGTCTCTGCCCTTGTCCTTTCGGTGTTCAGCAAAAACATCGGAGAGCGTTTTGCGGAAGGATCCAATGAGGCACGATACCTGGAGCCCGGGGATATGGAACAACTGGTGGCCTATCTTGAGGGGAATTTAACAGCCGCGGTGGTGGAAGGAGAAATAACGTTGTTTGAGGCGTTTGAGATGGCCGAAGCCTTAACCCAATGGATGGGCCATCCCATTCCGGTTGGTGAATTGCTGAGCAACAAAGCGCTAAAAATTGTTGTCAAAGAGGGAGATGCGCAAACACTCAAGAAACTGCTTACCAAATATCAAGATCAGTTAGAAAAGATGAATTTGACCCTTCTTCCCGTTCAAGGAACAGACATGGCTCCTTTTGAAGCATTAAGGAGTCAGATCCCTGAGGTCAATATGAGAATTCATTCCGAACACCCCATTAAACTTTACTCTCACACCAATCATATTCAGAGAGACTCTCTGGAATTGGCTTTAAATCAGTTTGATCCATCGGATCTTCAGGATTCCATCCTGGTTGTATCCAGAAACCTCAAACTGGTTCGCTTCGGTGTGAGAATCGATCCATTCTCTCCCTTACACAACATGCCTTACGTCCGACTAGAAGATCTAATTTCTTTGGATACCGTAAAACTCATCTCTGTTGACCTGCTTCTCAAATTTGCCAGAAGATTTAGGATAAGTGCTTAGCAGGAACAAAACATTAAGAGCTCAGTCGAGGTATCTGCTTAGCGGATTGAATTGCTCGACGGAACCGTCATCCCGGCGCAGGAGACTGTGTCACAATTGATTAAAAGGTCGTCATTCCCGAATGTCTCTATCGGGAATCCAGGACTTTTCGACGGAAGGTTGACGGCCTGGATTCCCGCTTTCCAGGCTGTGTCACAATTCGAAGAAAAGGACGTCATTCCGGCGAAGGCCGGAATCCAGGTATTTGGGCTGCGAGGAAACTTGTTGTCAGAAAGAAAGTTTCCTCCGAACCCAGAGACCTGGATCCCGCCCTTCGGCGGGATGACGGCCTTAAAACCGAATTGTGACACAGTCTATTTCGCGGGAATGACGAATTATGACACAACCTCCTTCGGCGGGGTGACAACTTCAGAGAGTTACTCAATCCGTTAAACAGATACCATCCGAGGACAGCCCTCTATTTCTTTTTCAGCCATATTTTTTCCAGATCCTTTGTGATGGTATTGGCCGCCATCGGATCGATCTTATCTGAGGGTTGCGCGGGAGAGGTTTTTTTCTTGATTGATAAGAATTCTTTACAGGAAAGAACTGATGCTTTGGCTCCACGAACCCATTTCTGAATGGCCCGATCATTGGTGACAACAACAGCTGTTTGCGGATAGCGAAGGTCATCAATGAGGTTTTTCAGAATTGTATCCGCATCCTTATCCACCGAGAAGATGATGCGAATCCGTGGTCGTGGACGAGGCAAAAAACGTCCGGGTTTCCCATCAAAAACAATGGTGGCCGCGGTTCGGGAACTACCAGAAGCAAGAACATACTCAACAAACGATAACAGTTTTTCTCGTTGCTGATCCAAAGGACCCAAACTCAATCGATCGGAGGAACGAATAACGTTATAGGCATCAATAAAGAAGTGACGGCTCATGTGATCAATATCTATATTTATTTTCTATGGTTAATAAAAAAGCGGGTTTCTCGTTTATGTACCCGATCAACCCGCTTTTATTTTACTGCACTGCTTGTGAAAACTTAGCATCCACACGGACTCTTGGGACCCATTTGACTCACCTCCTGATAAATTTTCTAAAACAGCTTTTCTTATCGAACGCCGGCGAAGTATTCTTTTGACCCTACTACATCGGCTTTCATCGTTTTGGCTCCGGGATTCCAGCTCGAAGGACAAACCTCTCCGGTTTTCTCAACCTGTTGGAATGCAGCAATCACACGAAGCGTTTCTTTTGGATTCCGACCAACGGACAGGTCATGAACAACCTCATAAACAATCTGACCCTTCGGGTTGATCACAAACAAACCCCTGAGAGCAACACCCGCATCGGTCAAAACGCCATATTCTTGGGCAATTGTCTTATTGATATCAGAGAGAAGAGGATAGTTGATCTTCCCCAATCCACCTTCTTTTCTCGGAGTATTGATCCATGCCAGATGGGTAAAATGGCTGTCAACGGAACAACCAATCACTTCTGCGTTCAATTTTTTAAATTCCTCCATGCTCTCCGAAAAATCAACAATCTCTGTAGGACAGACAAAAGTAAAATCAAGAGGATAGAAAAACAACACCACCCATTTTCCTTTGTATTGGGAAAGAGAAATATCTCGAAATTCATGCCCCGAAACTGCCTTTCCCTTGAAGTCGGGTGCATTCTTTTGAACCAAACTCATAAACAACTCTCCTTTTTTGTCGCTTTTCCATCATTCCATTTTGTTGATTCCTAGCTGAAAAAACCAAAATGGGCTGATTATCAACAACTCTACTTTTTGTTAATTTTGACTTCCTTAATAAAAACACTCTCAACGGGTCGATTGTTCCCGGGAGTAACTTTTACTTTACCGATTTTTTCTACCACATCGTACCCTTCTATCACCTCTCCAAAAATCGTGTGCCGGTTGTTCAACCAGGGTGTCGGGGCCACGGTGATGAAAAACTGACTCCCGTTTGTGTTGGGACCCGCGTTGGCCATGGCCAGAATTCCTTTTTTCGCAAAGGTCCGGTCTGATCCAAACTCATCTTCAAAACGATATCCTGGTCCGCCGGTTCCTGTTCCGAGAGGGTCGCCACCTTGAATCATAAAATTGTCTATGACCCGGTGGAAAATGAGCCCATTATAAAAAGGCCGTTTTGTCTTCTCCCCTGTCTTTGGATCAACGAATTCCTTGGTTCCTTCTGCTAGACCAACGAAATTCTCAACTGTCTTAGGCGCCTCTTTTGGAAACAACTCAATCACAAATGATCCCATTGAGGTTTCAAACTTTGCTGTCATTTTGGTGGCTCCTTTTTTGTTTTTGGCTTTTTTTTCCTTTGCTTCGGATTGCCCAAAGGGAAGAACCAAAAGCCCCCCCAACAGAATACAAGTAACAACGAAAGGTGATTTACAATATTTCACCATTACCTCCTCCTTATTATTGGTTTAGATACAAATTGGTGGTTAGTCTGATTTAAAAATAAATCCCAACAGAACGCCGACCCCTAGGGCAACTGCGATGCTTTTCAGGGGATGCTTGCGAATGGTGACTTTGGCATCATCTGAAATTTCTTCCCAGGATTTGTCCGATAATTCACCGGCTTTTTGTTTCCAGGTTTCAGCGTTTTCTTCAATCACTTGGCGGGCATTGTTCAAACCTTCGTTAATCAACTTCTTCCCCCTTTGGGAAACCTCCGACACAACGCGGTTCATGGCTTCCTGAGATTTTGTTTTTTTGTCTTCAAAGTCTTTTCCGTTTCGCCCCATTTTCTCTCCTCCTTGGCTCATTGCGAATCCCTGTTTTCCATTGCGGTTGACGGTAAAAGGACAGGGACATAAGGTCTTAAGTATAACTAAATTCCGCTCCCCCTGGCGTGTTTTCCTAAATCATTGTATGCTAAAAACATGCCGAATTCTCCAAATCAAAAGCTTATCGACCAATTGCGACAGGTTTTCAAAGACGCCATAGATTATTTCCAGAGTGTGGTCTTGCTGCTCCAAGCCCGGTTCACGGAAATGGCACTATCGAGTGTCGTTTTTGTTGCCTTATTGATTTTGGCAGGAATTTTGGGACTGGCCTCTTTTCTTCTGTTTAATATTGCCTTGGGCGTTTGGATTACCCATCTCACAGGAGGAGCGGGATGGAGCATCCTCATACTTGGAACCTTTTACGGGATATTGGCTTATGTCTCAGGATCTTTCGCCATGAAGTGGCTTAATCGCCTGAAGTCATGATTTTCCCGAATATCCGTTGTTCCGATCTGGAACGGGATCTCACCCAGAAAAGAGAAGCCTTTCTCAACAGCAAAGATGAATTTTTTACCCAGGCCCGCAAAGAATTAAAACCCCTCACTCTCATTAAGAGAAACCCCAAGTGGATGCTCCTTACATTTTTCGGAGCTTTTTCAGGATGGAAACTGCTTTTTGGGGCCAGCAAAAAGATTCTCTTTCGCCGAAAATCCAGCATCATCTGGAAAATTCTCAAAGCCGGTTGGACTTGGAAGCTACTTCAGATGGGGCTGATGAAACTCATAAAGAAAAATGGTCCTTACCTCACAAGCTTGGGAGTCAACCTCTTCAAAAGTTACTTCGCTCAAGAACCAAAATCCCGCAACTAACCAATCCTACCCTTCACACACCCGGTTGCGACCGGTTTCTTTGGCTTGGTAGAGCATGCGGTCGGCACAACCAATGAGGTCGGGGCTTGATCGCGCAGAGGTAGGAAAATGGGCCACGCCAATACTGACGGTTATTTTGATCTGGGTAAATCCAAACAGAATACTCTCTCGCTGAATACGCTGACGGATCGCTTCAGCCTTTCGCAGTACCCCATCTCGCTGGGCCTTGGGCATCAGTAGAATAAATTCTTCTCCTCCATAACGACCGACGATATCGGTCTCGTATACCGATGATTTTAATATATCGCCCAATTTTCTGAGAACCTCGTCACCAGCCCCGTGCCCGTGCGCATCATTGACAGCTTTGAAATGATCGATATCAACCATCATCAAACTAAAAGGAGTATGAAACACAGAAGCACGCTTGAACTCTTCTTCCAAACGATCCATGAAAACTTGACGTCTTAAGACTCCCGTCAATCCGTCAGTCCGAGATTGCTTTTCCATCTGCGCAAAAAGGAGCGCCTTATCAAGGGCCATTCCCAATTCCTCTCCGAATTCATGCCCGGCTGCCAATATTTCCTCCTCTGTTCTATTTCCCCCCGGTGATTTGAGAATAAGAAGCCCATTCATGCGATACCCCTCCCCTTCACCGGTAAAGATAGGAACAACAAGAATCGGCACCACTTCAGAGGTTTGAGGGGGACGAAAAAACCGAGCGGAATCTGGAATCATATCTTTCAAAGGAAATTCTTCTGACCAACTTCCTCTTCTATGCAAAAGTGTTCGTTCGTCGGTTCCTTCAAAAGCAAAAAGCAAAAATTCGTATCCCCCAAATATCTTTTGAATGGCGGCTGTCAAACGCGGGGCCATGTCCTTCCAAGACAGGGCTTCAGCCAGATTTTTTGCGGCGGCATAAATTTGTAGGGAACGATCTTCGTCTTTTTCGCTCCGGGCAACCTCCTGTTTCAATGCCGCATGTTCGGGAGACAAATCCTCAACGGGTGATTCGATTTCTTCGGCAGAGTTTCTTTCCTTGGCCATGATTCCATATCGAATAGAGAGATAACTCACCAACATCATAAGAGGAACCTGAGCAAAGAGAAGAAGACGAAAAGACAAGTCTTCGATGTTAAGCAAGGCCCCCAACAATATGGCCCACGCCAATCCCACCCCAACATAAGCAGCAATATGATTCCAGAGCGCCCCAATAAAAGGAACCACAGGAGCCAATAAAATGAGATACATTAACCGATTCATTTGACTCTTCTTTTTGTCATGCGACTTTTCCTCGGACTTGGTTTCGGCCGGCTTGTTTGGCGGCGTAGAGGCGTTGATCGGCCTGCCGAATTAATTGTTGGGAACTGGTGGAGTCATCAGGGAAAGTCGCCACGCCAAAGCTACCTGTCATGTTGATCACTTTCCCCCCCACCTCAAATCGTTGAGCCTCCAGATCCAATCGAAGGTGTTCGGCAATCTCCATTGCATCCCGATGGTTGGTTTGTAAGAGGATCAGGACAAACTCTTCACCACCGTAACGTGCCACCACATCAACTTCACGAACATTGCGGGCCAAGATGTGGGCAAACCCTTGTAAGATTTCGTCTCCAGCCTGATGTCCATAATTGTCATTAATGGATTTAAAATGATCGACATCCGTTAGGATCAAAGAAAGAGGTTGATTGTACCGACTCGACTCCAAAATGGCGCTCTCAAGACTTTCCTGAAAAGCCCGATGGGTGAGAAGCCCGGTGAGGCCATCTCGCAACGCCGAATCTTGAACCTGATTAAACAACACACTGTTATCCAATGCCAATGACGCCAAACTTCCCAGAATATCCAAAAGGCGAAGTTCTTCTCGCGCGAAAGGTTTTCCTGGTTTTCCCCCAACGCGCAAAATTCCTGCCACCGTATGCTGGGCCGAAATGGGAACCGCCATAAGGGGATCTCCCTTGAAAAGATCACCTGGAACAAGAATGGGT